>CALRZB010000102.1:0-9098 GCA_943372555.1 Chryseobacterium gleum
TCCAATAGGTTCTTTGCTCATCAATTCCCATGAAGCACTCCATGTAACACTTCGCAGTTCTGTTGAGCTTTTCGCTTCATGTTGGACAACCACACCCGGTGCTTGAGTTTGGGAAATCTCACTTGCCGCAGCTTCTATTCGATCGGATGTGAGTGGGACAGAAATTATCAAAACATTCAAGGCAGCAAGACTGGTGCAACTAACCGCAAAAACGTGTCGGCGAATAACACCCTTCCTCCATGCCACAATCCCAGCCCAAACAATAGCAATTATGGCCGTTAACAAACCAGCCTTGGATGCTAAAAGAACTATATATCCGATAATTAAAAAAGATACAATCCAATGCACATATTTATTTCGAAAAAAATACTCAGAAGTCATACCCCGAAGTAATAACCAAGACAGCGCCAAACACTGATACAACGCCATATAGGTTGGATGATAAATTATCCCCAAATTGCTATACGTCAAATATTCCCTACTATCAAAAAGATGTGCCCGATATATTCCGTAACCAACAGAAAAAACCAAGAAAATCAAACACCCAAAAACAAATGCATTTATTATCTTATAGACATGCACTCTCGTCAACTTCGGGGTCATAAATGCCAGCAACGGGAATACCAACATACTAGCCTTAATCTCTAACTCTTTTGCGGCCGCTACTTCATCCAAGGCACTTCCCATTGTTGCAAATAACAGAAAATACAAAACCGCTGGAATTAAGAGAAAAGCATTTGATTTATTGAATGAAAAAAACTTTTTTCGAACGCTATAAAAAATCGCATAAAGCAAGTAAAACGCTATAACCAGTGGTACATACTTTTTGTTGATTGGCAATAAAAAAGCAATCAGCAAACAGAAATTGTAGTGCCCATGATTAGTTGATATGTAGGAGCGCCAGGTCATTTCATCAAAGCCTTCAACTCATCTAATTGCATGAAATGATGCTCTATATGTTTGGTTAAAAATTGAATCGTCACGAGGGGAGTAATCATACCGGCTGCAGGCTGCTTAAAAACTAGTCTATCATAAAAAGCCTCGTCCATATTTTCAAAAAATGGAATCATCTTATCGCGCAATTCATTCCATCTTGACTTCAATTTTTCAATGGTCTCATCCCCCATTGGCTCCGGTAAAACTGGAGGCGCTGCATACTTTGCTTTCGTTTCAAGTCTGCTTACCAACTTTTCTCCATTGGCCTTTTCTTGCTCGCCAACAACATCCAATGCCTCCCATCCGCTCGAAGTCTTCTTTAAAACATAGCCAAAAGTACCAGCCTCACTGAACATAATATGTTGAAATATTTGAATAACATTCCAAGACTCTGGACTTGGCTTGAAGTTTAATTGATCTTCACTCCATCCTTCAACCATATTGAAAGCCAATTCACGAGAAGCTTTCAGCTGTTCTATCGCATTTTTAAATTCTTCTGTCATAATTGTTATTTAGAATGTACGTAGAGCATTTCCACATGCGGAATATCATCTTCTAGATATGATTCTGACACTTGTTCAAAGGCAAATCCTTCATAAAATTTTAATAAATATTCTTGAGCGGATATGCGAATTCCTCCGGCATTGCAATCATGAATTAGATATGACATACATTGATCCATCAATAGCTTTCCCGCTCCGCTGCGCCGAACCTTAAGTGAGGTCGCAACACGTCCAATAGACCACTCAGAGTAACTTACACTCGGGAATACAATCCTTGCGTAGGCAACCATTTCCCCATCCTCATCTCGCGCAAAAATATGATCGCTCTTTTGGTCCTTGCCGTCCAAATCTTGATAAGGGCAATTCTGTTCAACAACAAAAACGGCGCTTCGCAAAGCAAGAAGATCATAGAGGTCTTGAGTGCTCAATTCACCCCACTTGTATATATACCAATTCAGTTTCATTATTGCTCCAAATGTAATCCGAATGTGTGAACATCAAATTCAAGGGTATCTTTGCGCCGCATGAATTATCTATCTGTAGAACATATTTCCAAATCTTTCGGTGACAGAGTCCTGTTTGAAGATTTAACTTTTGGTATTGAAAAAGGTCAGAAAGTCGCACTGGTGGCTCGAAACGGCGCTGGAAAATCAACACTCTTTAAAATTTTAATGGGTATTGAAACACCCGATACGGGAACAATCAGCTTCAACAAAGAAGTTAGAGTGAGCTTCCTTGCTCAAGAACACGGACTTAACGACAACTTGTCAATTCTTGAAAATGTGTTCAATGCCAACAACCCAATGACACGAGCTATTGCGTTGTATGAAAAAGCTTTAGAAAATGAAGGAGACTTACAAGTCGCTCATGACGCTATGGATCAAACTGGTGCGTGGGATTATGAGGCAAAGGTTCGTCAAATCCTCGGTGGACTTGAGATTCATGACTTGGACAGAATAGCTGGATCACTTTCAGGTGGTCAAAAAAGACGTATCGCTTTAGCGAAAGTCCTTATCGAAGAACCGGATCTCGTCTTTTTGGATGAGCCTACCAACCACCTTGATCTTGATATGATTGAATGGCTTGAGGATTTCCTCAATCGTTCAAATATGACCATTTTCATGGTTACTCACGACAGGTACTTTTTGGAAAACATCACAGATGAGATTCTGGAGATGGAAAACCAAAGCATTTATAAATACAAAGGAAATTTCTCCTATTACTTAGAGAAAAAAGCAGAGCGTGAGGCACTGGAAGAAAGTACCCGCGAAAAAAACCTAAACCTCTTCAAACGCGAACTTGAATGGGCGCGCAAAATGCCAAAAGCAAGAACTACCAAGAGCAAAAGCAGAATGGATAGTTTCGAAGAACTCAAAGAAAAAGTGCGTAAAACTTCGGATGATGATTCATTGGAATTGGAAATCAACATCTCTCGTCTAGGTAGCAAAATTATCGAGCTTCATAAACTTAGAAAAACTTACGGCGATACTGTTATTCTTGATGGTTTTGATTATGTTTTTAAATCAGGAGAAAAAATTGGTTTAGTAGGTAGAAATGGAACTGGGAAATCCACTTTCTTGAATCTTCTAACCAATCAAATCCAACCTGATGGCGGTAAAGTAATCGTCGGCGAAACCATTGTTTACGGCTATTACAGTCAAAATGGAATTCCATTAAAAGATGGTCAACGCGTTATTGAGGCCATTCGCGAAGTGGCTGAATTTATTCCTCTGAAAAAAGGAAAAACAATTACTGCGGCTCAGATGCTTGAGCGCTTTCTCTTCCCAAAACACATGCACTTCAATTACATTGAAAAGCTAAGTGGTGGTGAGAAAAAGCGACTTCAACTTTTATTGCTCCTCATGAAGAACCCAAACTTCATGATTCTCGATGAGCCGACAAACGACCTAGATGTATTTACGCTTTCAGCACTAGAAGAATATCTCATGCATTATCCTGGATGTCTAATCATCGTAAGTCACGATAGATATTTCCTAGATAAATTGGTTGATCACGTATTTGTGCTTGATGGACACGGACATGTCCGCGATATTGTAGGCAGCTACTCGAAATTCCGCGAAACCATGGATGAAATGGAAAAGCAACAAAAAATTGTTGTTGCAGAAGCGGCCATCGAAGTGAAAAAAGAAGAAAAAGCCAAAGAAAAAATAAAACTTTCTTTCAAGGAAAAGTTTGAGTTTGATCAATTGGAAAAAGACATCCCAGTGCTCGAGGCAGAGAAAGCAAAGTTGGAAGGCGTGCTTAATTCAGGGATTTCAGACCACGCGGAGTTATCGGCCACCTCAGACAAACTTGGAAAAGTTGTTGAAGAACTTGACATGAAGTCTTTACGTTGGATCGAACTTTCTGAATTGCAATAAAAGCTTAGAGCTGTTTATCGAAATCGACAATAATCTTGCTAGATGTTGGAATAGCCTGACAAGTGAGCACAAAACCACTTTCAACTTCGCCTGGTTCAAGTGCATAGTTCACTTCCATAGTAGCAGTTCCTTCGCTAATGTGCGCTCGGCACGTGCAGCACATTCCGCCTTTACACGAGAATGGAATGTCCACGCCATTTCGCTGAGCAGCATCTAAAATCTTCATGCCGTTCATTGGCATTGCAAAACTCGATTCTTGACCATCGAGAATAACCTGCACATCACAAACTTCGCCAACACTTTTAACCTCTTTCACCTCTTTAGGAGCGCGTTCCTTAATCTGACCAGGTGATGCAAAAAGTTCGAAATGGATATTCTCTTTTTTGACGCCAACGCCCTCGCTGTATTCAGAAACAGCGCGAATCATAGGCTCTGGACCGCAAACAAATACTTCATTCATGGATTTAAAATCGATAAACGTACCATTGAATCCTCGGCATTTTTCAGTATCTATTCGTCCATGAAATAGCGGAATATCGCTCGGTTCAGCGCTTAGAACATGAAACACTCTGAATTTTCCAAGAAATCTATCTTTTAAATCTTCCAATTCCTCGCGAAAAATAATCGTGTTAAACCAACGATTTCCATAGATCAAATTCACTTCTGAATTTGGCTCTGTATCAAGGATAGAGCGCGCAATAGAAATCACAGGAGTGATACCACTGCCGGCAGCTACAAGCAAATAGTTCTTCTTATTCTCTTTAGACAATTCTGGAGAAAAGTTCCCCATCGGAGTCATCACTTGTATTTGACTTCCTTTTTTTAGGTTTTCATTAGCCCAAGTGCTGAACAAACCACCATCCACTTTTTTTATGGCAACACGAAGTTCGCCATCATTAATTCCACTTGATATAGAATAAGACCTTCTTACATCCTCACCTTCAATTGTTTCACGAAGAGTCAGATATTGACCTTGCTTAAACTTGAACACTTCTTGTAAATCAGAAGGGATTTCAAAGGCAACTGACACACAATCAACTGTTTCTTGTCTAACATTAGAAACTGTAAGGGGATGAAATTTAGGTCTCATAGGTTTATTTGGTCACGCAAATGTATATAGAAGAGGGCCGGTTCGTCTAATACTGATTTAAATCAAATTTTTTTTTACGATGTGGAACATTTGTTTTCTTAATCTTGTTGTTGAATTAAGAAAGTGACGAATATGGAAAATATAGCATTGTTGGAAAAATTTCAGCAGTATGTTGATGGAGAGCACAAAGTAGAGGCGAAAGACTGGATGCCAGATGGATACCGCAAGACTTTGATACGTCAAATTGCTCAACACGCACACAGCGAAATCGTAGGAATGTTGCCCGAAGGCAATTGGATTTCTCGCGCCCCTTCACTTAGAAGAAAGGCTATTTTGCTAGCTAAAATACAAGATGAAGCAGGCCATGGCCTGTATTTGTACAGCGCAGCAGAAACCTTGGGCGTTAATCGCGACCAATTGCTCGACGATTTGCATACTGGTAAAGCAAAATATTCAAGCATATTCAATTACCCAACTCTAAATTGGGCTGATATTGGGTCTATTGGATGGCTTGTAGATGGCGCTGCCATCGTCAACCAAGTTTCTCTTCAAAGAACTTCTTATGGTCCTTATAGCAGAGCTATGGTTCGCATCTGTAAGGAAGAAAGCTTCCACCAACGCCAAGGCTATGAAATCATGATTTCTCTTGCTAAAGGCACTGCTGAGCAAAAGAAAATGGCGCAAGATGCATTCAATAGATGGTGGTGGCCTTCTTTAATGATGTTTGGTCCATCAGATAAAGATTCTGCACACAGCGCACAAAACACCATTTGGAAAATCAAACGTCATAGCAATGACGAATTACGTCAGAAATTTGTTGACATGACTGTTCCTCAAGCTGAATATCTTGGTTTGACAATTCCTGATCCAAATCTAAAATGGAACGAAGAGAGAGGTCATTATGATTTCGGCGAAATTGATTGGACTGAATTCAATGAAGTTGTAAAAGGCAATGGCCCTTGCAACAAACAAAGAATCAACACTAGAATAAAAGCACATGAGAATGGCGCTTGGGTTCGCGAAGCTGCTAATGCTTACGCATCAAAACAAAAAGAAAAGAAAGCAGTCGAGGCTGCCTAAAAAATAAGAGAATGAAAAGCACGGGGCCTAGGCCCCGTGTTCTTTTAATAAGGCAACCAATGCGTCCTTATCTCTAACTCCGCTTACTCTCCAAAGGACTTCCCCTTTTTTGTATAACATCAATGTTGGAACACCTCTAATCCCGAGTTGACTAGCCAACGCTTGATTCTTGTCGACATCGATTTTCAAAATTCTAGCGCCATCTTTCACCTCGTGCGCCACCTCGTCCATTATCGGCAATTGATACTGACAAGGCCCGCACCAAGTTGCATAGAAGTCTATTAATACAGGTTTATCTCCATTGATTATACTCTTAAATGTTTCTTGATTTTCAGCCATGGTTTTACTTTTTAATATTCATCCAACTTCCGCCATTATATACATTAGAGAAACCCGAAGATTTCAAAATTCGGGTTGCATTCCCGCTTCTCATGCCGCTTCTGCAACACATCACATATGTTTCTTCTTTTTTCAATTGCTTCATTTTAGAAGTAATTTGATCGAGTGGAATATTGATTGAGCCTTTCACGTGACCTGAAGAAAATTCTCCTGGTGTGCGCACATCAACAATTTTCGCCCCTTTCGCGATCAAATCTTGGATGTCCACTGATTGGCCTCCAAATAGTTTCTTAATAAATCCTATCATGATTCTTATTTATTTAGCGTTTGAAAAATAGTTTACATCCAACCATGAGCCGCCGTTGTAGACGCTGTCCATACCTTGTGATTGCAGGAAATGAGTAGCTTGTCCGCTTCTGTTACCGCTAGCGCAGCACAAAACAATTGGACCACCAAACGCTTGAAACTCTTTTACGCAAGTTGGCACCTCATTCAAAGGAATATTAATAGATCCCGCCACATGACCTCCAGCGAATTCTGCAGGGGTACGCACATCAACCACTTTTACATTAGGTTGCTTTAATAATTCGGTCAATTCCATCTTGTTTTTAATTTTAATACAAAGATGCAACGACAAAAACCTACCGCGCAGTAACATTGGTCACAATGCAGAAAAAGTATGAAGTGTGAAGTAAAATAATGCATCATACTTCACACGTCATACTTCAAACCTCACCCTTTAGAGTACTTCTATTTTATGTCTGCCAAGTTTCACCTTGCCTTTTCTTTCCATTTGCTTTAATAATCTCGAAATAACTTCTCTCGATGAATTGAGCTCATTGGCAAGCTCTTGGTGGGTTATAACAAGAGAGTTAGTGCCTGATGTGGAACATTTTTCTTTCAAAGCTCTTTCTAGTCGATCATCTAATTTTTGAAACGCAATCCCATCTATTGTTTTTAGTAATTCTTCATAACGCATCTGATAAGTGTGCATTACAAAACTCTTCCAGGATTGAAACTGATTGGTCCATTGATCCATAAAACGGATAGGTATTGCAAGAATTAACACATCCTCCTCAACCTCTGCTCTGATGGTACTCTTGGCATCACCTATACAACATGTTAGAGACATCGCGCACGTTTCTCCTGGTCGGATGTAGTATAACAATAACTCATTGCCATCACTATCTTCTCGCATTATCTTGAGCATACCTCTCATGACTAGCGGAATGTACTTAATGTAGCCGCCAATATCCATGAGCATCTCACCGGCTTTCAATTCCATTATAATTCCCTCTTTCTCAATCTCCTTACGAGCAGACTCTTCATAGATAGAAGGAAAGGTTTCCTTCAATAAGCTTGATATTTCCATAGTACCAACAAAAATCAGTTTTTTCTTGAAGCAAACTTCATACTTTCGCTTCTATAATCTAACAAGATTAACAAAATGAACAAAGCAGATTGGCCCCTTTGGGAAATATTTATCCGCAGCAAAAGCGGACTAGCTCACAAACATGTGGGAAGTCTTCATGCTGCTGATTCGAAAATGGCTATTGAAAACGCACGTGACGTCTACACACGCCGCATGGAAGGTGTTAGTATTTGGGTCGTGCCTAGCTCAGAAATTTCAGCTTCATCTCCAGATGAAAAAGAAATTCTTTTCGATCCAGCAAATGACAAAGTGTATCGCCACCCAACCTTTTATGAAATTCCTCCTGAAATAGGACACATGTAATTCAATATTTCATGACGAACCAACAGCTATTCGATTATCTCCTTCGAATTGGAGACAACACTCTAATTCTCGGTCAAAGACTTGGAGAATGGTGCGGTCATGGACCGGCTATTGAAGAAGATATTGCTCTTACCAATACTGCTCTCGACTACTTTGGTCAAGCCACTAATGCATTAAAACATGCTGGTGAAATTGAGAATAAAGGTCGCGACGAAGACCAAATCGCATTTCTCAGAGATGCAGAAGAATATCGAAATTTATTGATTGCTGAATTACCTAATGGAGATTATGCATTCACTATTTCTCGTCAGTTCTTTTTCTCTACTTGGTATTATTTATACTTAAGAGAGTTATGCAACTCGAAAAACGAATTCCTTCGTGGCTTTGCAGAAAAGTCTATCAAAGAAGTTAAATACCACTGGCAACATAGCAGCGATTGGGTAAAACGCCTCGGTGATGGCACCACAGAAAGTCATGAACGCATGCAAAATGCCATCAACGAAATCTGGGAATACACCGGCGAAATGTTTCTTGCTGACGCCCTAGATGAAGTTGCTATTTCTACTGGATTCGGTGTTGATGTAGCCGCATTAAAAACAGAGTGGAACCAAATCGTTTCATCTGTCCTAAACGAAGCTACTCTCACCAAACCGGCCGATGGATGGTTCCAAAAAGGCGGACATGTTGGAAAACATACCGAACACCTGGGAGCCTTGCTTTCTGAAATGCAATACATGCAGAGAACATTTCCAAATAGCAAGTGGTAAAACAATTCAGCATCATCGAATGTTGAACGCTCATGTACACTGAAAAGGAAATATGGGAAATTCTTTCTGAGGTCGAAGACCCTGAAATACCAGTGCTCACTGTTATTGACATGGGTATAATTCGCAGCGTTTCTATCGAAGGTGATTTGACTACTGTTGTTATATCACCTACTTATAGCGGCTGTCCCGCTATGAAAACCATTGAAACAGATATCGCGGAAATATTAGAGGAAAAGAAAGTAGGTAATTTCAAAATTATCACTCAGC
>CALRZB010000103.1:0-9096 GCA_943372555.1 Chryseobacterium gleum
CGACCTCCCGACCTCCCGACCTCCCGACCTCACTACCACACTACCAAACTACCCCACTATCAAACTATCTTCTTATCTTCGCGGGCAAATTCGATATCAATGTCATTGTCTTCAGCCTTAAAGCCTGCAACTCTCGAACAAGCCCAAGAAATGGGGCTTCGCGCAGATGAGTTTGATAAAATCAAAGAAATTCTCGGACGTACACCAAATTTCACAGAAATGTGCGTGTACTCTGTGATGTGGAGTGAGCACTGCTCTTACAAAAATTCCATCAAATGGCTTAAAACCCTTCCAAAGGATGGTCCGCACATGCTTGTTAAGGCAGGTGAGGAAAACGCGGGAATCGTTGATATCGGAGATGGTCTTGGATGTGCGTTTAAAATTGAATCTCATAACCACCCTAGTGCTATCGAACCTTATCAAGGAGCTGCAACAGGTGTAGGTGGAATCAACCGCGATATATTCACAATGGGGGCGCGCCCGATTGCTCAGCTTAATTCTCTGCGCTTCGGTAAGTTGGAAAATCCAAAAACAAAATGGTTGGTTAATGGTGTTACAAAAGGCATTGGCGATTACGGCAATGCATTTGGTATTCCAATCGTTGGTGGTGAAGTTTATTTTGATGATAGTTACCAAGCAAATCCGTTAGTTAATGCAATGTCAGTAGGACTTCTAGCAGCGGATTCTATTATTTCATCAAAAGCAAAAGGCGTTGGAAACCCAGTATATATTGTAGGTTCAGCAACTGGAAAAGACGGAATTAAAGGAGCTTCTTTCGCTTCTAAAGATATTACAGAAGAATCTGCAAAAGATCTTCCAAGCGTTCAAGTGGGTGACCCATTTCAAGAAAAACTTCTTCTAGAAGCGACATTGGAATTGGCATTGACAGACGCGATCGCTGGTATGCAAGACATGGGTGCTGCAGGTATAACATGCAGTACTTCTGAAATGAGCGCAGGTGGCGGCGTAGGAATGGATATCTATTTGGATAAAGTCCCTACTCGTCAAGAAGGAATGGTACCTTTCGAAATTCTACTTTCCGAATCACAAGAGCGTATGCTTATCGTGGTGAAAAAAGGACAAGAGAAAATCGTAGAAGATATTTTTGAAAAATGGGATCTGAACGCAGAAGAAATCGGCGTGGTTACCGAAGGTCCTTTTGTGCGCTATTACATGAATGGAGAACTCGTAAGCGAAATTCCTGCCGTAAGCCTCGTGCTTGGTGGTGGAGCTCCAGTTTACGAGCGTGAATACAAAGAACCAGCTTATTTCAAAGAGGCGAAGAAATTCAATATTTCTCAAATCAAAGAACCTAAAGACCTTGTTGTTGTTGCACGCCAATTGGTGGCTAACCACAACATCGCTTCAAAGCGTTGGATCTATGAGCAATATGACTCAATGGTAGGCACGGCTAACATGACAACCAATAAGCCAAGTGATGCTGCTATCGTTAATATCAAAGGAACCAATAAAGCATTGGCGCTTACGGTAGATTGCAATGGACGCTATGTTAACGCTGATCCAGAAATTGGAACAATGATAGCTGTATCTGAAGCGGCTCGTAATATTGTTTGTAGCGGTGGTGTTCCTTCTGCTATTACCAACTGTTTGAATTTTGGTAATCCATATAATCCAGAGGTATACTGGCAGTTTGTAGGAGCTATAAAAGGAATGGGTGAGGCCTGTCGCAAATTCCAAACTCCTGTAACTGGCGGTAACGTGAGCTTCTACAACCAAACGGTGAATGAAGACGGCACAGCTAAACCAGTATTCCCAACTCCAACAATCGGAATGGTGGGTTTACTTCAAGATAAATCGCTCTTGACTACGCTTGATTTTAAATACAAAGGAGATTTGATCTACTTGCTTGGTGAATCTGTTGAAGACATCAATTCAAGTGAGTATCTGTATTCTATCCATGGTGTAAAAAATTCACCAGTGCCTCATTTCAATTTGGAAAATGAATTTGCACTTCAAGAATGTGTGAAAGGATTGATAAAGAATAACTACATCAGTTCTGCGCACGACGTGAGCGATGGAGGTTTGTTTGTTACACTCGTTGAAATGGGATTGCCAAATAGCTTAGGATTTGATATTGTAACAGATAGTGAAATTCGTCGTGATGCTTTCTTATTCGGAGAATCACAAAGCCGCGTAGTGGTTACTGTTGTTGAAGATTACGAAGATGAATTCCTCGATTTCGTTACTGAAAATAATATTCCAATCATTCTGTTGGGTCACGTTACTAAAGGTCGTATCAATGTAGATGAAGATAATTTTGGATTCATCGAAGATATGAGACACCTTTACGAAAACAGTATTGCTGAGGAATTGGCGAAATAATCGAATTCATTCTATGAGTTTTTTCGGATATCTAAAATCAAAAGACGGTAAGCGCTCGCTCCTGCGATTGCTAGGTGTATATGCTATCGTGACTATTTTGGTTATGATTTTCTTGTGGTGGTACACCGATCACGGACAGCAAGTTTCTGTGCCTAATCTTTCGGGCATGACCGTGGAAGAGGCTACTGCAGCTCTTGATGATTTAAGTCTTGAAGTTTTAGTTATTGACAGTATCTACGATAAGAAAGCAAAGCCAGGTACTGTTTTAGAACAAAGTCCTGCTCCTGAGCAAAAAGTGAAGGAAGGTCGCGCTGTGTTCTTGACAATCTATAGAATTTTACCTCCGCAAGAAACCATCAATATCAAAGAAGGTGATTTTGCCCAAGTTGCCATTATTAAGTTGAAAAATAAAGGCATCGAGTTCGACGTGAAGTATGTTCCCAATAATAGTTTAGTTGGCGCGGTGATTAGTGTTACCTACAAAGGAAAACGACTCAAGCCTGGCGACCAAATCGCTCGTGGAAATAAAGTGGTTCTATCCATCGGCACTTCTGCGGATGAAACCGTTGTTATCCCTAATTTGCAAGGATTGTCCTACGATGGCGCAATGATCCTTCTGGATAGCTTGAATCTAATGGGCCAGGCGTTTTTTATGTATGATATACAATCTTCTGCCGATTCTGCCGTTGGGCGCATCTGCGAACAAGACCCTGCCTATGATCCTGAGGCGCCTGGAGTTGCTCCTGGTCGCATCATCGATTTCAGATTGTACAACGAACCTTGTCCAACCGATTCGATTCCATAAGGCCAAACCTTACCACTACCATGAAGAGCTTATTACGCTTCACTTTTATAGCATTTTTTGCAAGTTTTTCTTCAGCCGTTTTTGCACAAGAAATCGAAACTGATTTGTTGTTCGACGCTGAGAAAAGTGTGCAATTTCAAAAGGAAAGAGAGTTTCCTGCACGCGCAAACCGTGGCGGAGAAACAATTCTGAATCTTCCTTTTTTCGACGATTTCTCTCGCTATTCTTTACCAACAGAAGATCCAAACATTCCACTAGAATGGCAAATGTGGACGGACTCTTATGCGCGTATCAATGGAACGCTTGCAGCAAGTCCTCTTACGCTTGGAGTTGCGACATTAGATGGCTTAGATGAAACTGGTTATCCATACGATTTTACTGATCAATACGAACAAGGCCCAGCAGACACATTGACTTCTTTACCCATTGATTTGAGTCTGTTTGATGGAAGTGATAATGTTTATCTCGTATTCTATTATGAGCGCGGTGGACTTGGAAATGCTCCTGATGAAGACGATTCGCTTTATGTTGATTTTTACTCGCCTTTCGGCGCAGGACAATGGTTTCAGAAGTGGTCAATTGATGGAGGTGATATAGAACAAACCTTCACTCAAGTTGCAATTCCGATTAATGAGGCTGAATTTTTATTAGAAGGATTCAAATTCAGATTCCGCAATGATGCTACTATTTCTGGGAACTATGATCATTGGCATTTGGATTATGTGTTGGTAGATCAAAATATCAACTTGGATAATTTCCAGTTTGATGAAGTGTCGATGCAGTATCCAATGAATACGTTGATTAATGTCTACACTTCAATGCCGTGGACGCATTATCTCACCAATCCTGAGGCATTTATGAAAGACGATATTACTTACCAATATCGCAACCTCGGAGAAACTGAGAATATTACATCAGGTTGGAAATTTACCTATGAGGATCAAGTGTGGGATTTCCAAGATCAGGTTTTTGATATTTCTGGTAATGCCAATTTGGAAGTTACCAAAACAGCTTCATTGAATGGATATTTCTTTGATCCAAGTGTAACAGACACCTGCGCTACGTTTGGAGTGCAAGCTTTTCACAAGCCTACTGATGCGCATTTGATGAATGACTCAACTTATTTCGAACAAGTTTTTGCCAACTACTATGCATATGATGATGGTAGCGCTGAACGTGCTTACGCTGTTCAATCGGCAGGTGCTAATATTGGAGTGAAATATCAATTGGCGATCGAGGATACGCTGTATGGTCTTCTGATAAATTGGACACCATACGGAAATGACAATTCACTTGATCCTTTCTTGCTTCGTGTTTGGGCTGACAATGCTGGTTCACCAGGATCGCAGATTGTTGAGAATTTTAATTCTTATACACCAGAGTATTATCACGACGGTTATGATGTCTTCACCTATTACGCATACGATAATCCACTTCCTGTATCAGGAACAATCTATGTAGGTTGGGTGCAAAGCAATAACGTTCTCTATAATGTTGGGAATGACAAGAACATTGATAATAATACTGGGCGCTTATTTTTTCAATTACCAAATGGAAATTGGCAGTTGTCTCAGGTTACGGGTTCTGTAATGGTTCGTCCGGTGTTCCGCTCTGGAAAGACTGGTCCTGTGGGCATTGAAGAGCTTTCAAAGAATGCTATTCAGATGTTCCCTAATCCAGCAGAGGAGCTAATAACACTTGCAGGTTTGCCTTTGAGTGAGAGAGTTTCAGTTGAGATTTATGATATTTCAGGACGACTTGTAAAAACCGAGCGTTTGTTCGGTAATGAGGTAGTTCAATATTCATTAAGTGGATTGGTTGCTGGCACTTATTTCGTAAATGTAAATGCAGAAACCTCAGTATTGCTTCGCGACAAGCTTATCGTTCGCTAATTCAAAATGAAAGAAGACGAAAGTGCGGAGATAGAAAATGATGACGAATTATTCGAGCATCATCGTATCGTGGTTGATCCAGGGCAGGGTCTTGCTCGACTAGATAAATTTCTTGTTGATCGATTAGAGAAAACATCTCGTTCACGCATCCAAGGGGCTTGCGATAGTGACTTTGTGCGCGTCAATGGAGTGCCTGCCAAGAGCAGTTATAAGATAAAGCCTAATGATGTTATCACTATAGAACTGCCTTATCCAATGAGGGAGGTCGAGCTGATAGCCGAGGATATTCCAATCGAAATTCTATATGAAGATGACGATGTAATAGTTCTCAATAAGCAGGCAGGAATTGTTGTTCATCCTGGACACGGCAACTATACAGGTACATTGATCAATGCATTGATGTATCACTTTGAGAATTTGCCTACCAATGAACAACACGGTTCTAATCGACCGGGTTTAGTGCATCGACTCGATAAGTTAACTACCGGTGTAATGGTGATCGCTAAGAACGATCACGCGCTTACCCATTTGTCAAAACAATTTTATGATCGCACTATCGAACGTCGTTATGTTGCTCTCGTTTGGGGCGATGTAGAGTCCGATGGAACCGTGATTGGTCATACGGGCCGAAGCGTTCAAGATAGAAAAGTATATACCGTATATCCAGACGGCAGCCAAGGAAAGCATGCTGTAACGCATTACAAGGTCCTTGAGCGCTATGGTTATGTGACATTGGTAGAATGTAAGCTCGAAACTGGAAGAACGCATCAGATACGTGTTCACATGAAGCATTTAGGGCACACATTATTCGGTGACCCAGAATATGGCGGAAATAAAGTATTGAAAGGAACGACATTCAGTAAGTACAAGCAATTTATTGAAAACTGTTTCCAAATATTGCCACGTCAGGCTCTTCATGCAAGGACATTGGAATTCAATCACCCTGTTACAGGAGAATGGTTGACTTTCAGAAAGGATTTGCCTGCGGATATGCTGCAGATCTTGGAAAAATGGCGCCGCTATGTGGGCGATCCAACAGTAATGGAAGATTGAATAGGCCAGTAGCCCTCATTTGTCAAAACTTCAAAACCTTCTCTGGAGATTGTTCTGTGGCCTATGGGTAGGATAAATCTATTGATATTGTGCAATGGATATTTGTCAAGCACATTTCCATAGGATGGCTTTATGAGTGGGTCATATTTTCCGAACAAAACAACCACTTGTATTTGTTTGGTTTGATCGTCGAAGATTTTGTCCAAGTCGGGCCAGCATATTGACAAAGCGCTCCAAACATATCTTGCCATTTCAATACGACTAGGGTTCTCCATTTGACGAATAATAAATCGTGCCTTTGAACGAGGAACGAGATATAAATCGTGAAGAAGTTTGACCACGGGTTTTAATTTTGGATAATGCTTAATTCCTATTCGAAATAAGGCTCGACCAATTTTCGATTCATTGGCAAATGCGAATGAAGGCGTTTTATGAAGTCCATCTGGCGAAAAAAGAAATACGGAATTTATACGGTCTTTGAACATTTCGAAAGTAACAAGGGCCATCCTTCCTCCTAAGCTATAGCCCATGAGATGGAATTTGGTAACCTTCTCTTGAATTAAAATTTCTTCAATGAGAGATTTCCATTCATTCTTTGAGATAGGATCGTTTTTCATGCGGGATTCAGGAAACACAGCTTGTCCGTGTCCAAAGAGGTCAATGGCTATAATCCGCTCATTTCCAGAGAGGAAGGGTTCAATCATCGAGAAGTCTTCTTTGGAATGCCCGAAGCCATGGAATGCTAGAATGGTTTCGTTGCCCGAGCCTAAAGTCTTATAGCTCAGAGTAATAGATTCGTCCTGTCTTTTCCCAACTGCAGTCATCCCTCAAATATAGGGTGGATTTTATTAACAGTGTCCACTAGTGATTGTTGATAAACATATGTTGTGCTGAAATAGCACTTGTAGACTAAACGTAAGTTTATATTTTGTAAAACTGCCCATATTTTTAGATGATTGCACTCTTAACAACCGCATTAAGCAATCGGATAAAGTCAGAGCAAAATCGGGATGAGCACTCTTTTTTTAGATTGTCGAATCCTGAGGATTGTAAGGCTTTAGAGATCTTATTGCACGACCAGCCTAATTGCGTCGTGTTGGATGAGATTCAGTCGCAGTTGAAGGATTTAATCAAGTTAGAAAACCCGACAGTATCACTGAGTGATTTGGATTATCAGGAAAAAATTTCTTTCAAATTGAATGGAAGGAGTTTGACTGAATTTGGTGTTTGGATTTATTATCCATGGAAAGACACTTTAGTTCATCTGCTGGATGAGGAGGATTTTGTCAGAGTTAGAACTATTCGAAACGCATATAAGATTACACCGGAAGAGCAGGCAGAACTAAGGAAGAAGAAAATAGGAGTGGTGGGAATGAGTGTAGGCCAGTCTGCGGTAATGGCATTGGCCATGGAAAGAATAGGCGGTGAGCTTCGCATAGCTGATTTCGATAGTTTAGAATTGAGCAACATGAACCGTGTTCGCGCCGGAGTGCATGAGCTAGGCATTTTGAAGGGTGAAATTGTGAGGCGAGAAATTGCAGAAATTGATCCTTTTCTCAAAGTAGTTTTTTATGATAAGGGAATTACCAATGAAACCATTGATGATTTTTTGCAGGGAAATGGAGGCTTGGATTTACTAGTTGAGGAATGCGATAGTTCGGATGTGAAGATTAAGTTGCGAAAGCAATGCGCAAAGCTGGGCATTCCAGTGGTGATGGATACAAGTGATAGAAGCATACTAGATGTTGAACGTTTTGATTTAGATAGAGAATATCCGATTCTGCACGGTTTGGTGAGCAAAGAATTGTTGGAGTTGGATGAATTTACGGATGAGCAGAAAAGGGAAGTATTGTTTCAATGTATTGATTTATCAAAAGTATCTGAGCAAGGTAAATTCTCGCTAGGTGAAATTGGAAAGACAATTACAACATGGCCTCAATTGGCAACAGATGTGATTTTTGGTGGAGCCATAGTGGCAATGGCTGCACGAATGATATTATTAAATCAAGGTATAAAATCGTCGAGAACATATGTCGATGTCCCGTCAATTATTAGTAAATAAACTGCTCGAACAGACCAGAGTCGTCGAGAAGCCGGATAAGATTCGTATCCGAGCTTTCCGCGCGTGCGATGATCTCGAAGGCAGTGTGCGTTTTCATCAGGGGCACTCAGAAGTTCTAGCTGCGTTTGGATTGAAACTTACCAGCGCAGATCCAATTTGGTTCGACGATCCTTTTAGTTATGTAATACTTATCGAATCCCTAGATGGCACACAGTCATATGGCGGATCTCGAATTCAAATATCCACTCCTCAGACTCCTCTCCCTCTCGAAAGCGCTATCGGTCACATGGAGCCGCGCATTTTTGATTTGGTTAAAGAACTTAGAAACGAAGGTACAGCCGAAATTTGCGGACTATGGAATAGCTCTGTAGTTGCAGGTATGGGAATAGGTAGTACCTATAGCATCCGCTGCGCGTTTGCCGTTGCTGGCTTTTTAGAAATCAAATCTATGTTTGCTCTTTGTTCTCCTTATACGTATCGTATGGCTGGAAATTTCGGATTTCGAAAGGTTCCACATCTGGGAGAAAATGGCGTACTTCCTTATCCAAGTGAAAAGCAAGTTGCTATTGTTACATTCCAAGACGATGTGAAGGCGATGAATGAAGCAAGTGATGCAGAGAGAACCTTTATCTTCAACCTGCGTACAATGCCTGCACAAATAACGTCTGAGAATGTCGGTAAATCCAACCCTATTGAAGTGCACTACGATCTTAAGTTGCGCTAAGAAATGTAGTGTATTCATTTTATTACTTCTTTCAAATGCCCTACCAATAGGGCTTTCCGCTCAAGGAAATGTTTTTAAAGGAGAAAACCTAATGCTGAATCAATATCAGCTCTACACAGGTTCCTCTACCGATATCGGCATAATTTCGACCTCATCAGAGTTTGAATTGCAACCTGCCAAGGTTCCTAATTTTGGGGCAAAAGAGAATTCTGTTTTT
>CALRZB010000104.1:0-9010 GCA_943372555.1 Chryseobacterium gleum
TGAAGAAGGAAATTACACAGTTGAATTGACTGTAACTGATAAATCAGGAAATATCGCAACAGAATCTAGCACTGTTCAAGTAGTTAAACCTATAACTTTCAAAATCCCTAATGCATTTTCACCGGGAATAAATGGCCGTAATGATGTAATCAACTTTGAAGAATCTACTCAAAATGAAGCCTCTATAAATTCGGTAACCGTTATCGATAGAAATGGAACCGTTATTTATGAATCCAATAATGACTTTATTTGGAATGGCTCAAATAAATCTGGAGAGCTAGCTCCAGCTGGGGTTTACAACTACATAATCACCGCTATTGATAAATTGGGTGAGTCGCGAATGAATAAGGGAACTATTCAATTGTTCCGCGAATAAGGTTCGCTATATTTGTCGGTTATTGAAGATTCATCAAATTGCTTTAAAACCTTTTCAATCTCTAAAATGAGAAATACTTTATTTCTTTTTGCATTTATTGCTCTCCTTTTCTCTAACAATGCATTTGGTCAAGCCAATGCACCTGTCTCTCTAGCCAACACTTTTCGAGAAAACACTTGGAAGTACACTCCTGAACTTTCTGAAGAAGAACTCTATCGCTATGAGCGCCTGCTTTATATGAGCAAAGCGGATTGGGAATTATTTAGAACAGACCCTCGCTATAACGATCAACGTGTTCGTCAAATCTATCACGAGAATAAAGGAAAGATTACATTAAATCACTCAAAGCCAGCTGCAACAAAAAGCTTGACTGGTGACGATTGCAATTGCTGGGTTGAACCAGATAATACCTACACTTTTTCTGACCCAAATGATTGGCCTAACTGCGGCGGCGGTGGACCTGGAGTTGACTGTTGGATTGGTCCTTTAACACTTCCTTTTGATTTCTGTTTCTTTGGTCAAGACTTCAACCAAGTAGTTCTAACCTCCAAAGGAACTATTGTTTTCGGCACAACTGGCTACTTCGACTGGACACCTTCAGAATTTCCAACTCCAACAGTTGCTGGTGAACCTCAATACGATCAAATCGCAGGTTTCTGGGCAGATTTTGACTTCCGTCAAACAGGAGAACTTGCATACAAAATCACGGATGAATCATTTTATGTAAACTTCATTGATGTTGGATACTATGCAAACCATGGCGACAAAACCAACAGCTTTCAAATACTTATTACAGCTAACGACACAGGTATAATCCCTGGAGATAACAACGTTCAACTTTGCTACCTCGATATGGATTGGGCGCACGGCGATGTTGGAGGTTCAGGTGGATTTAGCGGACCGAATCCGGCAACTGTGGGAGCCGACAGAGTTGCGGGCACTAGCCACGTACAATTCGGTCGCTTCAACCTCAATAGTGCCGTGTATAACGGACCCTACGGACAAGCTGCAAACCAACAAGACGGTATAGATTGGCTCGACAATAAAGTATTTGAATTTAATACGTGTTTGACTAGTGCCAATATTCCTCCAATTTCAACTATTAGCGCTCCTTGTGATACAATTTTCCTTTGTCAAGGTGATGTGTATGATTTAGGGATGCAATTCATTAGTCCTGAAACTGGGCAAAGCACAAGCATTACAGCGACACAAACTGGAACGGGACTTTCTTCTAATTCTACTTCAGGAAATACCGCAACGTTGACAGCTAGTTATACTGCCTCAATGTCGAATCTTGGTGCTAATACTGTTGTCATTACAGCAACAGATAATGGAAGTCCAGCTGCTACGACTACGATGACTTTTATCTTCTTTGTTCAAGATATTATTCCTCCTCCTATTGCCATCACTGGTGATCTTTCTATTTGTGCTGGAGGTGAAACTCTTCTAGCTGCTACTGCCGGTTTCGACTCTTACTCATGGAGCTCTGGATGCGACGCAATAGACTGCCTAGTAGAACAAGGTGGAGATGTTACCGTAATCGGATTCATAGGAACATGTTCATCAACTGCTACCGTTAATGTAGAAGCATCTGATTACTTCATCCCAGATTTTATAAACGGTAACGAACCTCTCGAAGTTTGTCCTGGAGTAAATGCTGAAGTTTGTCTTCAAGACCAATGGCAAAGCTATTCATGGACTGTATTCCCTGGTTATGAGGGAACAATTCCTGCCGGCACAGCTACAAATCAACAATGCTTCCAAGCAGATGGCGATTTCCCTGGTTTCTACCAAGTAATCGTAGAAGATGAATTTGGTTGTGAAGGTTTCAATATCCAAGAAATCGTGCAAGTGCAATCATTTATCGATGAAACAAATGACGAAAACTCTGGTGCTTATTGCAACGGACTAGAAGATGTGGAATTCATCGGCGGATTCAGCAATCCTGCTGAAGGTTCTCTTATTGTGTATTGCCTTAGCACTTCTGCCAATGGATGGCAAGGTTCTTACCTAAGCGTTGTTGTTACACACACTGATGGTACCAGCGATACCTACCTAATGACAGGCTCTAGTACCTTCACGGTGAACAATGCCCCCATTACACTTGACGATCAAATTACAATTACTTATATTTCAAGCGGAATAGGTGATTCGAACAATAGTTTCTGGGTAATCAATTGCGGAGGTGCTCCATACCAAAGCGTTCAAGGAATTAACCCTGGTGTTGTCTATTCTGAAATTTCTGAGTGCAGCTCACAGCCTTTGAACGGAACATGGACAGTTACCGGTCCTGCAGGTTGGTCATTGACTACGCTCAATCAATACAACCCAATCAGCGGCGGTGTTGAATCTCCTAACGTATTTACTCCTGGTGACTATGGATTGTACACACTTTGTTTCAGCGATCCAGAATGTAATCTTGATTATTGCTATGAGCTTGAATACACCACTGCGCCTTCGCTTACAATGACACCAAGCTTAGATCAATTGCTTTGTGATAATCAAACTTCTGCCATCTCGATCGACGTAAATGATATTGGTGGAACAGGTGACATCACTTGGACTGGTCAAGGTTTAAATGTAGCATCGGATGAACTTTCTGCCGTTGCTGGACCATACACAACCTATGTTACCACTACTGTGGAAGCAACTATTACAAATGGTTGCGGAACTGCTTCTGATGAAATTGTAGTTGAACACCAAAATGACATTCCATCATTCACTATGAATGATGAATTCCTTTGTAACAATGGTACAATAACACTTGATCCCCTTCCAAACAACCAAGACAATCCAGCTCTTATATATGATTGGAACCCTGGAACAGGAGCAAACTCTACACTTGTTGTATCACAAAGCGGCAACTACTGTGTGGTAATATCAAATGATTGTGATGAATCTTCACAAGTTTGTGCTGATGTAACTCTTGTACCTGCGGCTAGCGTAACTCCGCTTCCAGCCTCAATTCTTGAATGCGACGCCACTGAAGTTGACTTGAGTGTAAACGTACCGAATGGTTATTCGGTTTCTTGGAATAACGGCGCTTCAACTGGAGCTATAACTGTTACAGCAGACGGACAATATTGCTTCGATGTAACGGACAACTCTGGTTGCGATACACACACTACTGGTTGCACGAATGTGATTATTTCGCAAGATCCAACTATCAATGCTAATACATCAGAAATATTTGCTGTATGCCCAGGTGAATGTCAACCTCTAAGTCTCAACGCAACAGGAGCAACATCATACTCTTGGACCAGCGACTGCTCAGGCTACAATCTCCCTGAGTTCACAGGTGGGACCATTGATATTTGTAGCGCAGCAATTCCTGTTGCTTGCCAATTGCTTCCAATTACAATTTCAGGAACTGCTTCAAACGTTTGTGGTTCTGAAACTGCAAACTTCATTGTGGCTGCAAATGCATGTATACTTATTGTACCAAACGTATTCACACCTAACGGAGATACTCAAAATCCTAACTTCGAAATATTTGGTCTTGACAACTATCCAAATACCAAATTCACGGTATTCGACAGATGGGGTAAAGAAATGTACTCAAGCGACAATTACAAAAATGATTGGGGTCCACAAGACATCGCTACTGGTACTTACTACTACATCATAGAACTTCCATTTGGAACAACAACAGAAATTTCAGGACATTTTACTGTCTTGCAATAATTATTTGCTACTCTGAAAAAAGCCCTCTCGCGAAAGCAGAGGGCTTTTTTATTTCATCTATAATCCAGCAACCCTCTTACTTCGTATTTTGCACGCTCCAATTAAGAAACGATGAGCAAGATTAGAACAGCATTCTTTTGTCAAAACTGCGGCACACAGAGCCCCAAATGGGTCGGCAAATGCCCGTCTTGCAATGAGTGGAACACATTTGTAGAAGAAGTAGTGCAAAAAACTTCTTCTGAACCGTCGTTCAAATCTGGATCATCGCGCATGAGCAAACCTCGCGCTGTTTCAGAACTTGAATCAGAACTGCATCATCGTATTCCAGTGGTTGACCAAGAACTTCATCGCGTGCTTGGAGGCGGACTTGTTGCCGGAAGTTTAATTCTATTCGGCGGTGAACCAGGGATTGGAAAAAGTACATTGATGCTTCAATTGGCATTGCAGCAGCTCAATATGAGTGTGCTCTATGTATCTGGTGAAGAAAGCGAAGAACAAATTAAAATGCGTGTTGAACGCATCGGATATGATAATCCACGTTGCCTTGTTTTAATGGAAACTTCAATGGAGAATATCCTTCTTCATCTTGCTGAAGTAAAGCCTGATTTGTTAATCATCGATTCGATACAAACCCTTACTAGCACCGGAATAGAAAGTTCTCCTGGGAGTGTTTCTCAAGTAAGAGAGTGTACGACCAAACTTATGAAGTTTGCAAAAGAATCGCACACCGTGGTTTTCCTTATTGGCCACATCACCAAAGAAGGAACGCTCGCTGGACCAAAAGTGCTTGAGCACATGGTTGACTGCGTGCTGCAATTCGAGGGTGACCGTCATCACATCTATCGTTTGCTTAGAAGCACCAAAAATCGATTCGGAAGCACAAACGAACTTGGTATATATGAAATGGAAGGAAGCGGCCTTAAAGAAGTTGCCAATCCATCCGACATTTTAATCAATACTCAAAACGATCAGCTTTCTGGTTCGGCAATATCTGCAACGATGGAAGGCCTGCGTCCTCTATTAGTAGAAATACAGGCGCTTGCAAGCACTGCAGTATATGGCACTCCACAAAGAAGCACTACGGGCTTTGATATCCGAAGACTAAACATGCTACTAGCAGTTTTGGAAAAACGATGCGGCTTCAGATTAGCCATGAAAGACGTTTTCTTAAATATCGCGGGCGGAATGCGAATCGAAGACCCTGCAATGGACCTTGCAGTAATTACCGCAATTCTTTCTAGTTCAGAAGACATTGCAGTTTCAAGAACAATCTGCTTCGCTGGGGAGGTAGGACTTAGCGGCGAAATCCGCCCTGTGACTCGAATTGATCAACGAATAAACGAAGCTGCTAAACTCGGTTTCGAAGAAATATATGTCTCTTCATACAACAAAGGAATCACGCAAACCAACGCAATAAAAATTCATAAAGTTGGAAAAGTAGAAGAACTCTTCTCCAATCTTTTTGGATAATAATTTCTGTGAAAGAATTTTTTCGAAATAATAAGTGGACACTAACTGTTGGATTACTCCAACTCGTTCTCATTGCATTGTGCTTTGCAACCGCAGATGCTGAGGACATGAGACTGTTTTTTAACTCAGACACACTCTACCTTCCTTCTATCTATCGCGATCTCTTTATTGATGGATTCTCAATCCAAGGTTGGTTTCTGAATCCAGCACCCAATCTATTCCCCGACGTAATTCTTTATTTCATTTTGAATTGGATCACAGGAGATTTCATACTTGCTTCTATCCTATTTTCTTTTGTGCAATATCTGTTTATTGCACTTCTCATGCATCGAATAATCAAACTAGTTATTCCAAAAGCAGATGACTTCCGACTTGCACTGATCCAACTTTCAATAAGTCTTATTTACATTGTTTCAATAACCGACAACGACTTTGGATTCTCATTTCAACTACTCAGCAACGCCTTTCATACTGGGGTTTTCATCAATATTCTAATTGCACTTTTAATACTACTTTCAGAACTAAAAAGTCCTAGTCTTCTAAAAAAAATTGCTCTATTTTTCTTCATAATACTATTTGGATTTTCTGATAAAATATTTTGGATTGGTTTCTCATTACCCATGTTTAGCATAGCTTTTCTTCTACTTTTTAGTAAAAGAAAAATCTATGCAACTGCACTACTAGCTGTTTCAGTTATTGCAACTTCAATCAGTGCTTACTTGCTACACACATTCGAAAATGCCGAATACATAACAGTTGAAAAACCCTTTAGATATCTTGACTTCGACAATATTGGCAACTCTTGGGATATTATGTACCATCAGCTTTCCACGTATGTGTCGGATCTACGAGTTAAAGGATTAATCATCGTACTTACCTTCTTTGCAGTGGTGGCTTCTGCTATCAATTCATTTAGGGCAATAAAAAGATTTTTCAAATCGACCGAACGTTCATTCGGTATCCATGAATATTATCATATTTTCTTTATGATATTCTCAGCCGCCGTATTCTGGGCTCCCATCATCAATGGTAATTATGGCGGTTGGGATACCATCAGATACATCTTCGCTGTATTCGTTTTCGCACTTTTCTATATCTTCAGTCTAATACCCGATTTGAGAATTATCAGTAAAAAAATACTCTCCAAACTCTTTGTAGGACTCGCGGCAATAGGGTTGGTAGGATTAATTTTTAATATCAAAAACCTCAACCAAGTCATTTCTTATTACCCAAGAAAAGTAAATATCATCGATCAAATAGCCACTGAGCGCGGCTTAGAATATGGAGTCGCTGGATATTGGGACGCTAAACTCACAACCATGTTTAGCAAGCAAAACATCAAAGTATTCTGCACTTTTGAGAATTTCAACCCACATCTTCACGTGGTAAATCGCAACTGGTTTTTCGAAAAAGCCCATGCCCGAAACGAGTCACCAATCTACGAATTCATCATAGTAGACGACGACAAACAAATCTCCGAAGCGATTAATATCCTAGGTCCAGAATGCTTCTTGGTTCAAAAAGAAGACATTAGAGTATTAATCACTCCGCCTTTCATCATTGATCGTGGTAGCAACAAGGCCGTAAAAATCACTGACTTAAAATAAGAAATTGCCCTTTCTTTTCTTAGGTTTGTGACATGAAACTCACATCATTCCTAGATTCATACAACCCACGCGTTCTGCATCGCCCATATATGATTGCAGAAGCTGGTGTAAACCACGAAGGCTCAATGGACCTTGCAAAACGTCTTATCGACGAAGCTGCAGAAGGCGGAGCACACGCAATTAAATTTCAGACTTACAAAGCTGAAACCATTGCCAGCAAAGACAGCCCTTACTATTGGGATATTACAAAAGAACCTACTCGCAGTCAATTCGAGCTTTTCAAGAAATACGATAAATTCTGGAAAAAGGAATACGAGGAACTAGCGCGTTATTGCGAGACTGCAGGCATCGAATTCATGAGTACGCCTTTCGATGTAGAAAGCGCAACATTCTTGAATGATCTCATGTCTGTATTCAAAATATCAAGTTCTGATTTGACCAATCTTCCATTCATCGAATACCAATGTAGTTTCGGTAAACCGATTATTCTTTCTACCGGTGCCGCTTTCAAATGGGAAGTGATGCAGGCTGTTGAGGCGATCGAAAAGCATGGCAACCAACTCTGCCTAATGCATTGCGTTTTGAACTATCCTACGATGGATGAAAATGCGAATTTGGGAATGATAAAAGATATGATCCGTTTGTTCCCAGATGTTGTTCCGGGATATAGCGATCATACATTACCTAAAGACATGCACACATGCGAAGTGGCTACTCTTCTCGGCGCTGCAGTGATTGAAAAACATTTTACTCACGATAAAACGCTTCCTGGAAATGACCACTATCATGCGATGGATAAAGAAGATTTGAAACACTTCTGGAAACGCATGGACCGCACATTTGAATTGATGGGCACATTTGAAATGAAGGCTCTTGAAAGCGAAGCACCAGCTCGTGCTAACGCGAGAAGAAGTTTGGTGGCTCTTAAAAATATTCCCGCAGGAAAAACAATTGAATATTCAGACCTTACGTGGAAACGCCCTGCAAGTGGCATTTCACCTAAAGAAATAAATCAAGTGATTGGAAAAGCAGCTGTGCGCGACATCGAAGAAGATGAAGTAATGAAATGGGGAATGCTTTCGTAATCGACAATACTATTAGATCATGAGATATACGCAATTATCAGCGGCACATTATACAGCGAATAGAAAACGTTTTGCAGCACAAATGAAAGAAGGTGGTTTAGCCATTTTCTGGAGTAATGATATTTATCCAACAAGTGCCGACGGACATCTTGCGTTCAAGCAAGCTTCCGACATTTTTTACTTGACAGGTGCTGATCAAGAAGAGACTGTTCTCGTTCTTTTTCCAAATGCATTCCTTCCACAAAACCGTGAAATTCTTTTTGTAAAAGAAACGAATGATCACATCGCTGTGTGGGAAGGCGCAAAATTGAGTAAAGCGCAAGCCCGCGAGCAGACAGGCATTCAGAACATTCAATGGGTAAGTGATTTTGAAAAAGCAATTCACGTACTATTGAATGAAGCGAAATGTGTTTACTTGAATTCAAACGAACATACACGTGCTACAATTGAAGTTGAGACACGTGAAATGCGTTTCTCCAATTGGTTTAGAAATAAATATGCGCAATACCAAATTGAGCGTTCAGCGCCAATCATGCATGCCTTGCGTGCTGTTAAGGACAACGAAGAAATTGCTCAATTACAAAAAGCAATCAACATCACTCGCGGTGGTTTCGAACGCGTAATGAAGATGATCAAACCAGGCGTAATGGAATACGAAATCGAAGCGGAATATTCGCACGAATTCCTTCGCAATGGTTCACGTGGTTTCGCTTACACTCCTATTATCGCCTCTGGCTATAGCGCATGTGTATTGCATTATATCGATAATGACAAACCATGCAAAGACG
>CALRZB010000105.1:0-8982 GCA_943372555.1 Chryseobacterium gleum
ACAACATTTCAACTAAATGAAATTGTGATGCTCGATCCAGGGCGTGTTCACATTGATGAAGACGGAAATCACACTTCAACATTCTTCCAGAAAATTCAAAACACTCTTCCGAAATCCAAGTACACATCAATCAATGAGAACCCGCAACACGGTCTTCCTTGCGACTATTCTCTTGCTGATTTAGACAACCTTTCATTTCCTTCAGGAGATGCTTTTGATATGATGTTGGAAGAGGTTAATGATGTTGCGAAAAAGCTTCGCAACAGCGACTATTATAGCAATGAAGAAAAAGAACTAATCCAATCGTGCCTGCATCTTTTTCTCGTTTCATACATCCGATATTTATCCATTTTTCAAAAGAGTAAAATCAAGAAACTATTTTTCATTCGACATTATCACAACGAAGGAATAATAGCGGCTGCCAATGATTGTGGCATTGAAACAATTGAGCTACAACATGGCTTGATCAATAAACATGATTTGTACTATGTGTATGATTTGGCATTCAAGAAAAATCTAAAAAATGCATTCTTTCCAAACAGAATTTTGTTATTCGGTCAATACTGGAAAGATGTGCTTAGCAAAGGCGCTGAATGGAGGCCCGAACAACTCATAATTGCCGGGGATTACATGAGTTCTAAAAAAACTGAAGTGCAAGAAACAGCGAAACAAAATGTGATTTTGGTTGCTTCGCAAAAAACGCTTCATGGATTGTTTATTCCTCGAATAAAAGAACTCGCAGCCTCACTGCAAAATCATCCAGATTGGAGAATAATATTGAAGCTGCATCCATTTGAAAAAGAGATTGAAAAGTACAACGATCTCGCAAGCGACAAATTAGAAATTGCGCCGCTTCAAAGCAGCATTTCAGATTATTTAGAAATTTCCAAAATTCAAGTCAGCATTTATAGCACCACTTTTTTTGATGCTATTGGGAAAAATGTGGTCAATTTTGCTTGGACAGGTAATTTTCTTGGAGGAGATTATGCCGAAGCATTGGTGGAAGACGGCATTGCTAAAAGCGCAGACAATGAAGATATAGTACTTATATTCAATGAGATGTCGCTAGAACCGCAGCCTCAATTAGAACGTCAGCACTTTTACACCTCATTTTCGAGTGAATCCTTTGATGTTTAGTGGATTAATTATTTCTCTATATTTGAAATTCAATAAATCAAGTTAGAACATGAGAAAGTCTTTACTTTTCTTTGTATTGTGTTGTATTTCAACATTAAGCGTATTTTCCCAAGCAACTCCGGCAACAGCTGTAGTTGTTACCCCTGTAGCTTACACTGGCGCTGCTCCAACTACAACTACATTCAGTTTAGTTCTAGGAACAGGTCAAACTTTCAACACATGTGTTGGCTCACAATCAGTTCGTTGGTTTAAGTTCAACATACCCGTTCCAGGTGTTAGCACAAACGGAACTCGTTCAGTAAAAATAACAGCGAATTCCGCTGCTTTCTCACCAGTTATCGATTTCTTCGATGCGACAGTAACGTACAAAGAGTGTGTCACTGGAAATATAATGCGCACAACTCCTACAACCAATGCAATCATTCCTGGACAAGATTATTATTTTAGAATTAGCTCGACAGCTTTAGCAACTGGTTCTTCTTTCACTCTAGCAATAGAATTTTATCCTGTTGCTGAAGTAAGATCAGGATTTTTCCCTTCTGTAGACGCTGATGGTTATGGACTTTGTGATCAAATAAAAAGAAATAATATTACTCCATCAGTAACCAATACACGTTTCAGATTAGTCCCTACGACAACTCCAAATAACGGTGGTTGCACCGCAACTGTGAGTGGTTCAAATACCATTATTTTAACTAACCAATTTACTTGTGTATGTTTCGGAATCAATTATGATTGCTTTGTAGAGGCTCAAGTAGATGGACATTGGTGTGGTGAAAGCTTGTCGAGACCGCTTATTTTCCAAACTGGTCCTACTACGAATATATTAGCAACCTCTCCACAAACGATAGGCCTAGGATCCACTATTAGCGCCACTTTTGCGTGCGGAGGTGCTGCATATCAATGGAGATTTGTTAGTCAAAATGGCACGACTATCACTTGTGATTCAACGAATAATAGTACAATTGACCTTGATATTAAATGCAATTGTCTTCGCTACAATCGCATTTATCAAGTCATGGTTCGCGTAAAAGCATCATGCAATACAAATCTCTGGAGTGATTGGTGCGGCCCTAACGGAGCAAACTCAGCACCTTTAACAATGTTCACCCCGCCAATGCCGTCAATTACGATTCCGGCCAATAGATGCAATACAGTTCTGCCTCCATTCTCCCTTATGGATGTTGATTACATCCCCAATGTAAGCAACTATCACTTTCAAAGTACACGCGTTTCTTCAACCGCACCATACGCTCCCATTGCCCCTCCTGTTGTTGTTCTCAACAATACAAATTCAGGATACAACATTGTCGGAAATGTAACTGGCGCTACTTATCGCACTTGCTTCAAACCTTCAATAACATCTTGCAACTCTCCGCAAGAAGGCAGTTGGGGACCCTATTGCTATTATTCAATTGCACCAGGCACAGCGCCTTCTGCAATGCCTTTAGAAAATACCCAACAAGAAATTGCTGCAGTGCAGGTTGTAGACGAATCTATTTCTGAAAATTCTCAAGAAAGTGACGTTACAATTTTGAAAAACGGCATCGAAACCGTTCTAATGGTGGACTTGAAAGAAAAGGTAATAGACGGGACGCTAGAACTTCGAATGTACAATATCAACGGTCAGTTGGTTTATGCAGATAATTTCCCTAACTCAACTGGAGTGTCAGTGCTTCAATTAAGCATGCCTTCTGATTTGGTTAATGGAACGTACATTCTCCATGTTACGTGCGATACGTACTCTACTGCTGAAAAGGTGGTATTCGCTGGAATGAATTAAAAATCCAAAGTAAGCTGCGCAGGCAATAAAGCGAATGTCATTCGATGATGTTCACATGCACCATGCGATCTGATTGCGTCACGATGAGCCATAGTGGGGTATCCTTTGTTCTGTTCCCACATGTAATGCGGAAATTCTAAATGCAATTTCTGCATGTATTCATCACGATAAGTCTTTGCCAATATCGAAGCAGCAGCAATGCTCTTCACTTTCCCATCACCCTTTATGATACATTCATGCATGATATCATTGTAAGGAATAAATGCATTCCCGTCAATTACGATATGCTGAGGTCTTAATTTCAATTGATCTAATGCTCTATGCATGGCAATGAAAGAAGCATTGCGAATATTGATCTCTTCAATTTCTCTTGGATAAACAAAAGCCACAGCCCAAGCTAGTGCCTCCTGTTCTATAATTGGACGCAACAACTCTCTACTCTTCTCTGTGAGCTGCTTGCTATCATTTAATAATGGATGTTTGAATTTTGGTGAAAGTATCACAGCTGCCGCCACCACGGGACCGGCCAAACAGCCTCTCCCCGCTTCGTCGCAACCTGCTTCGAACTCCACTTTAGATACTTTATTGAGGAGTTTTGCCATGGCTATTTTTTCAATGCTTTTTCAATTGAACTCCACAAAGCTGAAGCCGCCTTATCCCAAGAAAAAAACGCTGCTCTTTCCGTGCCTTTCTTCACCAAATCTGCACGCAGCAATTCGTCTGTTGCAATACGTTCTAATCCTTCTGAAATGGATTCAATACTAAACGGATCAACCAGCAAAGCTCCACCGTCAGCCACTTCCGGCATAGATGTCACATTTGATGTAATTACAGGTACACCCGCACGGAAGCCTTCAACTATCGGAATCCCGAAGCCTTCAAAATAACTTACGTAGACATTCGCCATAGCAGATCCAACCACGTCCTTCAATTCTTCCGCATTCAATCTGCCTACCATCACAAGATCTTCTGTTCCTTCAAATAGCGCTATACCTGCATTAATTTCCTCATTCTTCCAATAGGCATTACCGACTATCACCAACTTCATTTTACTTCCTGTGCGTTCTTTAAATGCTTTGAACGCTGGCAATAGTCGCTGAAGATTTTTTCTAGGGTGAATAGAACCGACAAAAACAAAATAGTCCTCGCCTTTTGTAAATCTCTTTTTTGTTGAAAGTTTTACTTCTTCTGAAACGGGCGTATAAAGCGTATTAGCGCCGTTGTAAACGACATCTATCTTATCTGCTTCTATACCGTATGTTTCACAAATATCTTTTTTGCTAAACTCACTGACGGTGGCAATGCGAACCGCTTTGTGCGCCCATTTCTTGGAGCGAACTGACAAATAACTTCGAAAAGAAACAGGAACATCATTTGGAAAATGTTCAAAATTGATATCGTGGATAACGATTAGCTGAGGAACACTCGTGGTAAGGGAACATTGCGCATCAGGAGAAATGAAAAGATCAGGCTTGATGCGTCGGAGTAATAATGGAACCGCCACGTCATACCACAACTTCATCAGAACAGGATGACGTGCAGGTGGCGGCACAATATGAGTAAAGACATTTTTTGAAGGAATAAAATCTTTGGAGAAAGGCCTATCAAATATGAAATGAAACTCAACCTCCGGATGTTGCTGAGCAATACGACGCATCGTTTCGTAAGTAAACCAGCCTATTCCATCCAGTTTATCTTTTAGAAGTAATCGTGTATTGACGGCAATTTTCATGGGTATAAAAAAAAAGGGGCCGTCATGCAATGCAAGACAGCCCTCAAATATCTGAGAAAATCGGTTACAGACGAACGATTCCCTTGTGACGTCTTTCGTCAGAAGTAGTCAATTTCTTGCGTCCTCTACGACGACGTGAAGACAAAACTGCGCGTCCTGCTGCAGATGACATGCGCTTACGGAAACCATGTTTGTTTCTGCGCTTTGTATTTGAGGGTTGATAAGTACGTTTCATTTCGCTTTGTATAAAAAGGGTTGCAAATATAGTCTGATTTTTTATGCTGACAAGTGAAAAACTCACTTTTTCAACAAAAAATACTTCACCTTATCCAAAACCCCATTGCTGACGGGCGTTTCAGCCTCATTCAACGATTCGTTTTTTTTGTTAATTCTATTCTCGAGAAACCGATTATAAACCGAGATCCTCTTTTTTAATAGCCTCAGAAACGCTCACATCAATGCGCTTATTAATAAACAGCGCCTTTCCTTTCACGTATCCTTTCGCCTCAAGCTTCAATTCTTGCTTGAAAAACAACGCCAATGCATTGCCCAAAATATTGGACAATGCATCTGGTGTCGAAGTCATTTTCATTATTTGAACTGTCGATGATTTCTTAGGAATGAGTATTTCATCAAATTGTTCGATAGTGCCCAAGAAGCTTCCCTCTAGGAACACATCTATTTTTGAATCTTTCATTTTGATGTCGTACCAATTCGGATTTTCTATGGTAAAGAAAATCTGAGCCTCTAATTTGTCGCCCGTAAATTCAGAGAACTGAACATTTTGGACGTCAGAAACTTTAACCTCCTGGTACATCTTGCATGATGTTGTAGATAAGACCAGCATCAACGCAATCATTCCAAAAAATCTAACCGACCACTTTCTCATTATTCTGCAAAGAATTTGTGGAAGTAAGGAATTGTTTCGATTCCTTTATAATAGTTGAATACTCCGTAGTGCTCATTTGGAGAGTGAAGCGCATCGCTATCAAGTCCGAAGCCCATCAATACAGACTTCAAACCTAATTCACGCTCAAACAACGCTACGATTGGAATAGAACCACCGCCGCGAGTTGGAACAGGCTTTTTACCATAGGTAGTTTCCATCGCTTTAGCAGCAGCAAGATATGCCTTGCTATCAGTAGGAGTTACTACAGGCTCGCCACCGTGGTGAGGGCGAACTTCAACTTTCACACCTGCAGGAGCGATTCCTTCAAAATGGTTCTTGAACAAATCTGTGATTTCATCAGAAGCTTGATTTGGAACAAGGCGCATAGAGATTTTAGCAAAAGCTTTAGATGGTAAAACCGTCTTAGCGCCTTCGCCGATATAACCGCCCCAGATACCATTGCAATCAAGTGTTGGACGAACACCAGTGCGCTCAAGCGTAGTGTACCCGTTCTCTCCTCTTACATCACTAATATCAAGATCCTTTTTATATGCTTCCAAATCAAATGGAGCAAGATTCAAATCATTTCTTTCTGCTGCAGTCAATTCTACTACTTTATCATAGAATCCAGGTATCGTAATGTGGTTGTTTTCATCGTGCATGCTCGCAATCATTTTCGCAAGAATGTTGATTGGATTAGCAACAGCACCGCCATATACACCGCTGTGCAAGTCACGATTTGGACCTGTTACTTCAACTTCTACATAGCTCAATCCACGCAGTCCGCAGTCAATACTTGGAACATCGTTAGCGATGATAGAAGTATCAGAAATCAATACTACATCAGCTTTCAAACGCTCTTTATTTGCCATACAGAAAGGACCTAGATTATTGCTACCTACTTCCTCTTCGCCTTCGATCATGAATTTCACGTTACATGGAAGCGTGCCGGTTTTCCACATCGCCTCAAAAGCCTTCACATGCATGAACATTTGGCCTTTATCATCACAACTTCCGCGAGCGAAAATTGCACCTTCAGGATGAACCTCTGTTTTCTTAATTACCGGTTCAAATGGAGGCGAAGTCCAAAGTTCGATTGGATCAGCAGGCTGCACATCGTAGTGGCCGTAGACCAAAACGGTTGGTTTGCTAGGATCAATAATCTTCTCGCCATAAACGATAGGATAGCCTGCAGTAGAACATAATTCTACGTTGTCAGCGCCCGCGTTTTTCAAGTGTTCTGCCACCTTATCAGCCGTGCGAAACACATCATCTTTGTATTGTGGATCTGCACTAACGCTAGGAATGCGCAGCAAATCGAATAGTTCATCTAGAAAACGTTGTTTGTTTTCATTGATATAAGATTGGACCTTTTCCATGAAGAAAAAAAATTTAGGCGACGAAGATAATCCAAAATGCAGTGAGACAGTGTGGCTGTGAGACAGTGAACTTAAATGAACACAAATGAAAATTAGTGAGACAGTTAGACAGTGTGGCGGTGTAACAGTGGGGTTGTGGGGTTGTGGGGTAGTTGGTAATAAGTAGCAGGTAGTTAGTTTTAGGAATTAGGAATCAGGAATCAGGAATCCGAAATCACTTGGGTGCACTAAAAAACTGTCGAACTGCCACACCGTCTCACTGTCAAACTGAGATTTTCGGGCATAAAAAAAAGCCCATTACTGGACTTTTAGTGCGGGCGGAGGGACTCGAACCCCCATGCCTCGCGGCGCTAGATCCTAAGTCTAGTGCGTCTACCAATTTCGCCACGCCCGCTTAAGAGGCGCAAAGATAATAAAAATTTCATTAATACAACAATTATCAACTTTGATTACCTTTGCACCCCCCAAAAAAAGGGGCCACGCTGAGTGAGAATCAAAGATTTAAACGATAGTAAAAAAATGAATATTGTCCAAAACAACATTGATGCGCTAAACGCTGAGTTGAACATCCGTTTGGAACCAGCTGATTATAGCGAGCGTTTCGAAAAAGCACTTAAGAACTACCGCAAGAATGCCAACATCCCAGGCTTCCGTCCTGGACACGTTCCTGTTAGCTTGATTAAACAACGCTACGGAAAAGCTCTTCTTGCAGATGAAGTAAACAACATCCTTCAAGATGCGATTTACAAATTCATCAGCGAACAAAACCTAAATGTTCTTGGAAATCCTATCCCGAAAGAGGGTGATGATGTTGGAAACTGGGACAATCCTACTGATTTCAATTTCACATACCAACTAGGTCTTGCACCTGAGTTTGATTTGAAATTAGACAAATCACAGTCTTTCGATTACTACCGTGTAGACGTAAACGAAGAACTCGTTAATCGTCAAATCAAGGATCTTTCTCGCCGCTATGGCAAACTTTCTAACCCAGAGGTTAGCGAGTCAGAAGACATGCTTATGGTAAACCTTGATCAAGTAGGAGCAGACGGCACTGCGGTAGAAGGCGGAATCAATAGCAAGACTACTATTTCTATTGAATACATCAAAGATGCTGATACTAAAGCAAAATTGACTGGTTTGAAAGTGAATGATGAAGTGGTTGTAAATCCTCATCACCTAAGCTCAAATCACGAAGACCTCGCACAAATGCTTGGCATCACACACGATCAAGTTCATCATCTTGAAGGCGACTTCAAATTGACTGTTACTGACGTTCGTCGCATGGAAGCTGCTGATTTGAACCAAGAATTATTCGACAAACTATTTGGCGAAGGCACAATCACTAGCGAAGCTGACATGCGCGCTCGTGTTCAAGCTGACATCGAAAAAATGTTCGAGAAAGATTCAAACTGGATGTTCAAACGTGAATTCGTTAAAACAATGGTTGACCGTATCAACCCTGCTCTTCCTGATGAGTTCTTGAAGCGTTGGATTCTTCTTGCAAACGAAAAGCCTGTTACTCCAGAAGCACTTGAAGTTGAATACCCTTCATATGCTGGTGGACTTCGTTGGCAGTTGATCCAAAATAAAATCATTCGCGAAAACGAAATCAAAGTAACTATCGAAGATGCTAAAGCTCACGTGAAGCAACTTCTTAGCGAACGTTATGCGCAATACGGAATGAACTTGGAAGAGGAGCAATTGGAAGAGCTTTCTAAAAAGACATTAGGCAATCGCGAAGAAGCACAGAACGTATACGACTTCCTTTACGAAGATGCAGTGGTGAATTTGGTTAAAGCAAATTGCACAATCAACGAAAACAAATTAAGCTACGACGATTTCGTAAATCGCGTGCAGCATTAAGCGCGAAGCGCTGGCGCGAAGCGCTGGCGCGAAGCGCGCATGGTTGAGGTTTGATGGCTGATGGTTGATGGAAAACATCAACTGATATTATTAGGGGCTTGAATGAAAACACTTCGTGTTTTCATTCAAGCCCCTACTCTTTTCACCTCGGCGCGAAACAGGGTCCCTGAGCGTAGTGGAGAATTGATGAGCGTTT
>CALRZB010000106.1:0-8944 GCA_943372555.1 Chryseobacterium gleum
GAGAGATGAAGGAGCAATACCGCCCTCATGGTGGCATTTTCCGCAATGTTCAAAGAAGATTGGCGCAATGTCCTGGTTCCAGGTTTGTGCCCCGGAAGAAAAGGCCATCACAATAGCAGTAATCGTTAGTATTAAGTGTTTCATCAATATAGGGTTTGGACAAAGATAGTGAGTTCGGGAGTTCGTGGGGTTGTGGGGTTGTGGGGTGAGAATTTTGGGAATAAAAAAAGCCTCTCGAATGGAGAGGCTTTTTTTTTATTCTTTCAGAACTTTAGTTCTGTGCTTTCTTAGTTAAGAGAGAAGCGTTTGAAGTCAACAGCTACTAGGTCTTTATCAGTAGTTTTAAGGTACTGACCAACAGTAAGCTTGCTGTCTTTGATAAACTCTTGGTTTACCAAAGTGCTTTCTTTGAAGAATTTGTTCAAGCGACCCATTGCAATTTTCTCAGCCATTTCAGCTGGTTTGCCTTCGTTGATAGCTTGTTCTTTACCAACTTCGATTTCTCTTTGTTTTACATCTTCTGGAACAGAAGCTTCGTCAAGAGCAACTGGAGCCATAGCAGCAGCTTGCATTGCAACGTCGCGACCGATCTCATCAGAAGTTGATTTATTGAAAGCTACCATAGCCGCAAGTTTGTTACCTGGGTGGTTGTAGCAAGCAATGTATTCAGCATTGATGATAGAGTATGTAGAGATTTCGATTTTCTCTCCGATTTTACCAATCTCTTCGATGATTTTATCACCGATTGTAAGATCAGTTCCAGGGAAGTTAAGCGCTTTCAAAGCATCAACATCAGCTGGTCTGTTAGAGACAGCAACGTCAACGATGGTGTTAGCTACTTTGTCGAATTCAGCGTTTTTAGCAACGAAGTCAGTTTCGCAGTTAAGAACAACAAGAATACCTGTTTTGCCATCATCTGTTTTTTTGGTAATAACCAAACCTTCAGCGGCATCACGGTCGCCGCGGCTAGCAGCAACTTTTTGTCCCTTTTTGCGAAGCAAGTCGATAGCGGCTTCGAAATCGCCATTAGCTTCGGTCAAAGCTTTTTTGCAGTCCATCATACCTGCACCGGTAGTTGTACGTAGTTTGTTTACGTCTGCAGCAGTAATAGTCATGATATTAACTAATAAATTTTATACAAAAGTGAATTAATCCTGATAACGGGAGTTGAAGCTAATATTAAGCTTGTGGTGCTGCAGTATTTTTTCTGCGACCACGGTTTTCCCCACCACCCTTAGGTGCTTGGTTTTCTCCTTCTTCAGTCTTGTCTTTATCGTTTTTGCGTTCAGCAAGTCCGTCAGCAATTGATTCGATAACTACATCCAAAATCTTAGAGATTGATTTTGTAGCATCATCGTTTGCAGGGATTGCGAAATCCACTTTACGTGGGTCGCTGTTGGTATCAACCATAGCGAACACAGGAATGTTAAGGCGTTTTGCCTCAGCCACTGCAATGTGTTCTTTCATGATATCGATAACGAAAAGAGCAGCAGGAACACGATTCATATCAGCGATAGAACCAAGGTTTTTCTGCATTTTGGTGAAAGTACGAGTCAATTGAAGACGCTCACGCTTGCTAAGAGTAAGAGCAGTTCCGTCAGCGCTCATCTTTTCGATGTTCGTCATTTTGCGGACAGCTTTACGGATAGTTACGAAGTTGGTAAGCATACCACCTGGCCAACGTTCAGTAACGAACGGCATACCGATAGCGCTCACTTTCTCAGCAACGATGTCTTTAGCTTGTTTTTTCGTAGCAACGAAGAGAATCTTCTTGCCTGATTTCGCGATTTGCTTCAATGCGTTTGAAGCTTCGTCGAGTTTCACGACCGTTTTGTTTAGGTCGATGATGTGGATTCCTTTCTTCTCAGCGAAGATGTAAGGAGCCATGTTTGGATTCCATTTGCGGCTGAGGTGACCAAAGTGTACACCAGCATCCAGCAATTCGTCAAAAGTAACTTTTGCCATTTTATTAAATTGATCTTGTTTACGTTCTCTAAAGTCAATCGCCAGGTAGTCGTTCGCCCTTGGTGTTTAAACCAGTGGCGAACGAGTCGAGGCGATTTGGATTCTAAACAAGCAGCACCAGATGTACTGAAACGTATTAACGTTTCGAGAACTGGAAGCGCTTTCTTGCTTTTTTCTGACCGAATTTCTTACGTTCAACCATACGTGGGTCACGTGTAGTCAAACCTTCTGCTTTCAGAAGAGTCTTCCATTCAGGATTGATTTCGATCAACGCTTTGCTGATCCCCAATCTCAATGCCTCTGCTTGACCAGTGATACCACCGCCGTCAAGGTTCGCTTTAAAGTCATACTTACCCTCATTTCCTGTAAGCAAGAAAGGTTGGTTCACACGGTATTGCAATACCAATGTTGGGAAGTAGTTTGTATAATCTTTTCCGTTAATCACGAATTTACCAGTACCCTCGGTAAGGTAAACACGCGCTACTGCAGTCTTTCTGCGTCCGGATGTGTTAATTGTTTCAGCCATCTTGACTTAAGCTTATCCTTTGATTTTGTATTCTGTTGGTTGTTGAGCTACTTGCTCATGCTTGTCACCTGCATACACAAATAGGTTGCGGTAAACTGCACGTCCAAGACGATTCTTTGGAAGCATACCTCTAACAGCCATTTCAATCATTGCTGTTGGGTGCTTTGCCATTGTCTCCTTTGGTGTAGCGAAACGCTGACCACCTGGGTAGCCAGTGTAACGGATGTACACTTTCTGATCCCACTTCTTACCAGTCAACTGAATTTTGTCTGCGTTAACGATAACTACGTTATCGCCACAGTCAGCGTGTGGTGTGAAATTAGTTTTGTGCTTTCCGCGCAAAATGTATGCTACCTCGCTAGAGAGGCGGCCTAGTGTCTGTCCTTCAGCATCGATCAAAAGCCACTTCTTATTGGCGTTTTCTTTGTTCGCTGAAATTGTTTTATAGCTTAACGTATCCATTGCTATTGATTCTTAACGTTTTCCCTTTTTGAAAAACGGGCTGCGAAAATAGCACCTTTTTCGCAGATAGCAAATACTTTTCAACAGACTTTTTTTAAATACCATATTTTTCAAGGGTTTCAGAAGCATTAATTCTGTCACTAACTCCCAAAAATGAGCTTTCAATATCCCAAAAACCCAATCTTCGGACCCCAAAAACCGATAATGCACAAAAAATTACCTCTCATTTCAAATTCGGCCCCTTTCCTAAATTCCTACATATATATAGAAAAGTATAAACCAAATTTACAGTGTGGATGTAGTTCTAATGAATTCCCCCACAACCTGTTGTTGTTTCGCAAATTTAATACTTACAGCTATGAACACACACAACGATTTCCCTGCACAAGGTCAAGGTCTCTGGATCTTCAACGACAAATAAGTTTTTATAAATAAGACTCTTAGAAGAGTTAAGTTGGTTTTTGTTTGGTTTTGGATAGCCTCCGGTGGTTCGGAGGCTTTTTTTTGCCCATAAATTAGAAAAAGGCCTTCATCTGCATTCCACCGCTATGAATAGTGGAAACCCCCTCTGGCTTTCTACCAAAATAACTCAAGGTCAATTGCAGATTATTCGCCACCGTGCGCTGAATAGAAACAGTCCAGGTGGAATTAAAACCAGCATTCAATCCCTCCAGCATGTCAAACGATAAGGAACTATTCTCGGCACCATTATACTTGATTGAATAAAAATTCAATCCGCCTTGTACTATCCCTTTACCTGGAGTATTCAAACTCGCCTCCACCCCATATTTCAATATTTCGGCTTTTTCAACTCCTAGACGATTCTCTTTCGTGCCGTATTCACCAACCAAGCTAAAACGCGACGCTACTCCATTCTGCCAGGTTATCTTCGGTTCTACAGTCACATAATCGATCTCATAGTTTCTCCCCGCCAGAAAATCAGATGTCACTTCCTTTGTGCCGAATGATTGTTCGGTCGCCAAATTCAAATCACCATAAAAATTCCAACGCAAACCTATTTGATGATAAAAATCAGATCGAGACTCAAAACCATTACTCAACAAATTCTTAGTTGTCATTTGCTGCACGAGATAATTCATTCCAAACTTTGGATTGGCTTTATTGAAAAATAAAATATTTCGAAAGGATCCATTCATCGAAATCAACACACTGTCCGCTACATCGGTTAAAAATGGATTAAATCTCTGCGACTCCTCTTCCCTACCCGTCTTTCTATCTATCTTATATGATACTTGATCGCTAAACTTCCCTATCACTTTTCTCCATCCGTTTCCTTCTTTCCAATTCTTGCCTTTTTGTATTTGAAACGATTGGCTAAACTGATTAGTAAAGGTTCTGACATAATCTGTCGTTTGAATAAATGTCCTGATGTAATTTGCTTCATATGAAAACTGAGCCACCTCAAATTCATTCAAATCTTTAACGCCATCGCTATTGTAATCATTCCATACATAGACACCCTGACCGGCAGCAACTTCAAAATAAATAAACTCCCGTTTCTGTTCCAGACCGCTTCCTATTTCATAAAAAGTGGAGCCAGAAAACCAACCTTTCTTTGAGCGATAATAATATTCTATCCTGCCAATCAAAGTATTCTCAGGTTGACCTGTAAACAACTCTGGATCCACCACACGCAATTTTCGATTACTAATATTCAACGACAATCGATTGTCGTTCGACATTTTCTTATTGAATAAAACCCCATACTGTTCCGCTCTTGCAGCATGCGCTAACACTCCTCCAAAAGGCTTCCAATCCATTCTATCGCGATAGTAAACGGATATACCCGTAGTCACAGAATCAACCGTTCCAACTGCTACTTGCCAATCATAAAATTGATAAGAAGTGGATGCCAAACTATCAGAAGTTCCCGAATAAAATTGATTTAATTCATGTTCGTCTACAAATGAAATTTTCACCTTCTTAATCGAACGAGAAATCGTGGCTTTGTGCCGCAAAAATGATGTGTTTGTATTGCCTTGTGTATTCAGCAATGAGGCATTCACAATGGCAATCCATTTGCTTGTATTGATATTCGAGTTGAAGTTTCCTCGATAGCCAGAATATCCCGTTCCTATGCGCAACAGATCCATGCCCGCGGATAAAGTTCCAAACTTCGGCTTGTTATAGCCTGCGCTAATCGCAGCCCAATTCAAATCTGATCTAAAGGATTGATTCAGTAAATTCCAATTTCGCTCAAATTCCACTTCTCTAAAACGCTCTATTTGCGCAAAGTCTATCGAAGTATATTCATATTTTCCGTGCAAGAAAAAAACAGGCCTGTTCAAATAAGACTCCTTATTCTTCTCATATTCCTTCGGACGCCATTCTTCAATTTCAAATCCTCCTCGAAATGCATACCCGACATCGTTTTCTGAATCAATGGAAGAAAAAGTATTGAGATCATTATTTGACAAAGCACCTTCGCCATAAATAAGATTTGCAGGCGCTGCATTCGGTTTACCCCATCTATGTTTATGACCAAGAACCAACATCTGTTTTTTCTTCGGAGTAGATAATAAAATCAGCGGAACATAATTTCCATAATGAACTAAGTCTCCATCTATCACATCAGGAGAAATCCACTTGTATTTTTTTCCATTTGCAGTAAAACCATCTTCCAAATAGTCTCCTTTACCCGCTCCCACAGAAGTAAATTGAACGCGATAAAGTGCCACTACAGGCTCGTTAGAATATCGATAAACACTGTCAAAACCAAGTGAGTCGACCATGGCATACAGCACTTGCGATGATGAATATCCAATACTATCTACGCCTGATGTAACCGCGTTAAAAATATCGTCACCTGCGAACGTCATTATTCTGCGTTGCTCGTCTGTTACATCTTGTTGCAGCGGTTGATTCTTGGAATCACTTTCAGAAAAAATATTCAAATACGTATTGTTTTTGAAATCGCCATAAGAAAGTGCTGTGTGAATAAGTGGGCGCGCATATCGCTTGTCGGAATATTGAAATTCAACAACTATTCTTCGATCTTTTGTGATGAATTGTTTGGGAGTAAATGTGACCTCAGAAGAATTATAATCGATCACATAATCCTTGTCCTGTCCTCGTTGCAAGAGCTTTCCATCAATGTATACAGACTCAGTTCCAGCAAGCACAATGATAAATGTTTCACCATCAGCGCCTGTTAAACGATAAGGTCCTTGATTGCCTTCTACTCCTTGAATCACATTGCGCGCAAATCGTCCTTTTGAAACAGAAACAGAGGATTCGATGGTCCACTTTTTTCCAGAATTCTCTTTTGGAATTTCTGTCAAAAAATAAGCTCCTTGTGCTCTCTTAAAATAATTCATGAAATAGCCTTCGGGTTTTCGAAGGATAAAATCGCCTGCGATCAATTTGGTTTTATCATCAAAAACTTGAATGAAAACCTGATCAAAATCTTGCAATTGCTGCGTATTTCCATTAGGTTGAATCGGGATATTATCATCCGAAACTGAAGCGAGAATGCTATATCTTTCTGTTATTCTTCCACTCAATTGTAGGTTTAGCGAAGAGTTCACGCTGAGATTCTGCGCATTTCCAAAAGCGATTCCTCTCGAAATATTCCCACTTTTTTGAATTCCAGAATCATTAAAAAGTGAATTAGAACGATCAGATGAACCAATTACGTATGTTTTTATGCTACCACCGCCCTTTCGATTCATAATCGACAAATCCTTATTGGCATAGCTCGAAGGGATTACAAAAGGGAAAACACGAAATTCTAGAGTCAATGAATCTTGAATAATAGAATCCGGAATAAGAAGATAAGTCCCTGTGCTATCCAATTTCCAATCACTTAGTATATCTCCATTTGGCAATGAAATTTTCATAGTACCAGGCAACACGCGAAGCGAGTCCAGGAAGATAGAGTCCGCGGGAAGAACAGTTTTTTTTCGGGTGTTCCAAATCTGTGCATCCATAAGAAATGGTATGCAGAGCAGCGCAAATAACAAGCACAGCCGGCGGGCAATATTTCGAATTATGACAAACAACAGAGGCGGACCTGTAAAGTAAAAACCTTGAAAAAATTGTATTTCGGGCTCTAAAATACCGCTCATCACAAGCAAAAACCTATTTTGCCATCTTCTGAGTAGTTTCGTAGCGTATGATATTCCGATTAATCAAAGAGAGTTTCTTGTTTGCATGGGCGGCCTTAGTCAATAACCGCCTGCGAACTACCCTATCCTTATTGGGGGTTACTATCGGAATATTTTCCATCATTTTCGTGCTGAGCGTAGTAGATTCTATGGAAGCCGACATGAAATCGAGTTTGGAAATGATTGGTTCTGACATTCTCTTCGTTCAAAAATGGCCCATGGGTCCGGAGGAAGGAGCAGAAGAATACGAATGGTGGAAATACATGAGTCGCAGACAGCCTGCCTTAAAGGACATGGAAAAACTAGGCAAACGACTCGATAGCTATTCTGCAATGGCGTATCAAGCTGGTTCACAAAAAACCGCTGAGTATAGAAATAATTTCATCGATCCTGTATTCATTACCGCTACTTCATTTCAGTACAATGAAGTTATTTCTTTAAAAATAGCAAAAGGCCGCTATTTTACAGAAAGTGAATGCACTGGTGGAAAGAACGTAGCCATTATTGGTGATGAAGTAAAAGAGCAACTCTTTGGCTCTGAAGAACCAATTGGCAAGGATATTAAAGTGGGTGGATTAAAAGTGACAGTGATAGCTGTGCTAGAAAAAGAAGGTGCATCGCTTTTTGGAAATGGAATGGACCAAGCTGTTTTTTTGCCAGTAGAATTTGGTATTCGTTTAATTGATGTCCGTGCAGAAGACACGTCAATAATTATAAAAGCTCGCGATGGTGTATCCAATCAACAATTGAAAGACGACGTAATTGCGACGTTCCGAGAAGTGCGTGGTATCGCGCCGAGAGAAGCAAATGACTTTTCGATAATCGAATCAAAAATGATTTCCGGAATGGTTGATAGTATTGTAGGTGTTTTCAATTTGGCAGGGATTGTCATTGGAATCTTTGCCATACTTGTTGGGGCCTTTAGTATTGCCAATATCATGTTTGTATCTGTTCGAGAACGAACGAATATTATTGGCATTCAAAAGTCACTAGGTGCAAAAAACTACTTCATTTTATTCCAATTCCTTTTTGAATCTGTTGCTCTCTGCATCATTGGTGGATCAATAGGATTGCTGTTAGTTTGGATACTAGCAAGTATCATGACATCAGCAATGGATTTCGAATTTATCTTACCATTTAGTCGTGTCATTATGGGCTTGACCATTTCGGTTGTAGTGGGCGTTGTTTCCGGAATTATCCCAGCATGGCGTGCTTCTCGCTTGAATCCTGTTGACGCGATTAGATCAAAATAAAAAAGAAAAACCCACATCTTCCGACATGGGTTTTCTGTTGACTAAACCAAAAAAATCCAACATCAAATCGTTATCTGATATTGGAAGATTATCATGGGTTTGTAACCAGTATTTTCAACTTTACTTGTTGTAGAATTTGTTTTAAAAATTGGGCGCCATTGTCCACCTATCGTGAACTTCGCGGCATTGGTCCCATGGATGAAATAATTTACACCAGCTTCATGCAGCATCATCAAATCTGAAAGTGCATTCCACTTCGCGATTGTTTCCTCTGCGTAAAATTGAATCTTCCCACCCTCCTTGAATTCCAGATTTCCAGGTAGATATCCAAGTTGAAGATGACCGACATTTCCAGTTCCTACAAGAGGCACGCTATTTCCAGCTCCGTTGTATGTATCGCTTACACCAGATGCTATGGGGTTCATAACACCAATCTCTCTCACATAATTTTTCCCGAAATCATACTTATGGAAAGATGCATATGCCGTGAATGAATTTTTCGAACCGGATACCACTGGCCCATCAAAAAAAACATCGCCACCTATTAGCAGCATAGTATGTCGCAAGGTATCAGTGCCCTCCATATACCACATAGCATTGTGTTCTCTAAT
>CALRZB010000107.1:0-8920 GCA_943372555.1 Chryseobacterium gleum
GAAATGTGGGAGCGTTTCTGCTACTACGGTATGCGTGGTCTCCTTATCTTGTATTTGACAAAAACATTGATGAAATCGGATGATGAATCCTATGTTACATATGGTGCATACACTGCTTTGGTTTATGCTGTTACAGTTTTGGGAGGTAAGATTGCTGATAAAATTTTAGGATATCGTATTGCGATTATCCTTGGAGGTATTTTAATGGCCATCGGAGAATTTTTAATTCTCGGTGGCACGGAGTTTTGGTTGATCTTAGGTATGGCTGTAATCATCAGCGGTAACGGATATTTCAAGGCCAATATCTCCACTATTGTAGGTAAGCTTTACAAAGAGGGCGACTCTCGAAGAGATTCAGGTTTCACAATTTTCTACATCGGTGTTAACCTTGGAGCCTTCTTGGCAACTACAGTAGTTGCAGAAGTTGGAGCTCGCTTTGGCTATGATAAAGGCTTCTTACTAGCTGGAATCGGAATGATTATCGGTTCTATCGTTTTTGTTTTTGGACAAAAACACTATCAAGGCGAAGGTCTTCCTCCGAAACCTGAGACACTTCACAAGCCAATGGTTGGTCCATTGTCAATGTTTCACCTTACAATCTTAGGCACACTTGCCGCAATTCCTGTATTCTACTTGCTACTTCAAAACTCGAGCATCGTTGGTTACTTGCTACTTGGAACAGCGATTTTTGTAATCTACAATTTGTTGAGCGCTGGTATCAAAGGCGGAAAAGTATTGCGCGATCGTATGATCGTTCTTATTCTATTGATGTTGTTCAACATTGTATTCTGGGCTTGCTTCGAACAAGCGGGTTCTTCATTGACGCTCTTCGCTGATAGAAACGTTGATCGTCATATTGGCAATTTTGAAATGGGAGCTGCTACTACTCAGTTCTTCAACCCATTCTTCATTTTGATCTTTGGATCCATCTTCGCTGTAATGTGGGTATGGCTTTCTAAAATTGGAAAAAACCCAAGCATTCCAATGAAGTTTGGACTTGGTCTTCTTCAGTTAGGACTTGGTTATTTGGTAGTTCAATTTGGGGTTCAATTCGTATCTGCAGATTATCAAGTTCCACTATTTACGCTAGCCTTATTGTATATGCTGCATACCACCGGCGAACTATTTATATCGCCGATTGGTCTATCTATGGTATCCAAGTTAGCTCCGGCGAATATGACCGGTACTGTTATGGGAGCATGGTTCTTATCAATCGCAGGTGCAAACTATGTAGCTGCTTTGTTAGCCAAGCTTACAGGTGTTAAAGAAGGCGCAGAGCCTGCAACGGCAGTTGAGAGTTTCACTACTTATGTAGATATTTACACGCAGATGGGCTTGATTACAATAGGGATTGGACTTGTATTAATTCTATTGTCAAAACCCTTGAATAAATTAATGCACGGGGTTAAATAAAACACTATGAGTCAAATACTCGATTACGAAGAAGAAGTTCCGAAAGTGGATTCAGCATTAGCTGAAATCCAGAATTTCAAAGGAAAGTATCCAAAGCAACTTTGGTATCTCTTCTTCTCAGAAATGTGGGAGCGCTTTAGCTTCTATGGAATGAGAGGAATGCTCACCTATTTCATGGTGAATCATCTTTTCATGAACAATGAACAAGCGAATCTTCAGTATGGGGCGACACAAGCATGGGTTTATGCTTTCACATTCATTGGTGGACTTTTCGCGGATAAGATTCTTGGTTTTAGAAAATCACTCTTCTGGGGTGGACTTTTAATGATTACAGGTAGTATCATCCTAGCTATCAATCCAACAGAATTCTTCTTCTTGGGTATTTCATTCAACATTATTGGAACGGGTTTCTTCAAACCAAACATTTCCAGTATGGTAGGTCAGCTTTACAAAAACGGTGATAGCCGTCGTGATGCTGGTTTTTCGCTTTTCTATGCAGGTATTAACCTAGGGGCACTGCTAGGAGGTTACTTCTGTATTGCAATCGGAAAAGGTGAATTCATGGGCTCTATCATTTCTGAGGGACTTCGTTGGAACGTAGCTTTTGGATTAGCTGCTGTTGTAATGACAATCAGCTTAATCACCTTTATCTATACACAAAAATCTCTTGGTCCCATCGGTCTCTCTCCATTTGAAAAAATGGGAAATATGGGCAGAAGATGGCAAGACTATGCTGTGTATGTAGGTGGATTACTTGCTATTCCTGTGATTATGGTTATGGTTGCAAATACCACTTATACGGATTACTTTATGTATCTAATAGGACCATTCAGTTTGATATACTTAGGTTATGAAATGTCTAAGAGCACTGTAGAAGAGAATAAGAAATTGGTCGCAGCCCTATTCTTTATCTTCTTCTCTGTTGTGTTTTGGGCAATCTTCGAGCAGGCAGGAGGATCATTGAGTCTCTTTGCTTCTGATCATTTGCACAACAAACTATTTGGGATTTTCACTCTTGATCCAAACGGAGTCAACAATGCAGCGAACTCATTCTTTGTAATTGCCTTTGCAGCAATAGTTGGTACCCTTTGGATATTCCTAGCAAAAAGAAAAGTTGAGCCCAATACTGTAGTTAAGTTCGGTATAGGATTTTTATTCCTTGGTGCCGGTTACTTGATCTTCTTCTCTGGAAGATTCTTCGCGGATGCTGATGGAAAGTCATCACTTGATGTATTCACTCTTGCATACTTTGCTGTTACACTTGGTGAACTTTGCTTATCCCCTATTGGATTATCGATCATGACTAAGCTAGCACCAGCTAGACTTCAAGGATTTATGATGGGGATGTGGTTCTTGGCGAGCGCTTACGGTCAGTATGTGGCTGGACTATTTGGAGCAAGCATTTCTCCTGATGATAATGCCACTGCAGTTGAAAAATTGAATGTATACACACAAGGATATTATGACTTTGCTTGGTATGCGGTAATTGCTGGCATAGTTTTGATAGTCATTTCTCCATTGATCAGAAAACTGATGTTAGACGTTAAATAAAACCATTTCATGAAAAAGAACTTTATCATTTTTGGAGCAATAGCAATAGGTTTGGCAACAATGTCATTCTTATTGACTTCAAAAGAAGCTTCAAGCCAAACTACAAAGGTTAATCAGCAAATCGAGACAACGGTCGTTGAAGAAGGCGGAATTAACTGGATGACCATTGAAGAAGCAATGGCTGCAGAATCTAAAGAGCCTCGTAAAATCATGATCGATGTGTACACCAAGTGGTGTGGTCCATGTAAAATGATGTCGCAAAATACTTTTACGGATGCTGATGTTGTTGCCTACATGAACGAACACTATTACTGTGTGAAGTTTGATGCAGAGCGCGCAGATTCATGCGTTTTCAAAGGACAAACATTCAAGAACCCTGACTTCGATCCAGCAAAAACTGGCAGAAATGGCGTTCACCAATTTGCTCGTTACCTCAATGTTAGCGCTTATCCTACCCTAGTATTCTTGGATGAAACTGGCGGATTGATTGGCCCTGTTGTAGGCTACAAAACTCCTGGCGACCTCGAATTGTTCGTGAAATTCTTTGTTTCAAATAAATACAAGGAAATTACTACAGCTGAACAATGGCAAGCTTATATGAATGAGTTCAAGCCGACTTGGAAAAAGTAATAGAAATTACAAAGCATAAAAAAAGTCCTCACTGAAAAGCGAGGACTTTTTTATTTCTTGTAATGAGAGATTATCCCATCAATGCTTCCATTTTCTCGGTAAGAACGTTCTTAGGAACAGCTCCTACGCTTTTGTCAACTACTTGTCCACCTTTAAGGAAGATGATAGTTGGGATGTTACGAATTCCGAATTTAGCGCTGATATCTGGATTTTCATCAACGTTTACTTTTCCGATAACTGCTCTTCCATCGTAGTCGTTAGCCATTTCCTCAACGATTGGAGTAACCATTCTGCATGGTCCACACCATTCCGCCCAAAAATCGATCATTACGGGCTTGTCCGAGTTCATCGCAACTTCTGCAAAGTTTGCATCAGTGATTTCTACTGCCATGATTTTATTATTTGTAAAAAGTTTGTTTATCAACGCGCCCAATGCCAACAACCTTACCAATTGAAAAGTTCAGTCTTTTTGACATTTTTATTGGGGAAGGCAAATGTAGAAAAAAAATTGGATTGCGGAGCGCACTACATTTGCATCGAGCAAAAATCAAGAATCAATTCACGATTGTTATGATTGAAAATCAAGTAAATGCGCTTTTAGATAACATATTAACACTTAAAAATCTGATTTCCAACATCAGCGAGGAGGAAGCTGAGTTGAAGCCAGATCAAAAATGGAGCATTAAAGAGCACGTTGGGCATTTATTGACCATAGAATCGCTATGGATAGCGCGTTTAGACGACTTGGCATTGGGCAAGGCGACATTGCGTCCTTGGAACGGCACAAATGCCGACACGGATGCTGGGGAGTTCAATAAACAGCGTTTGGCGAAGATTTTTGAAGATTTTGAGTCCATCCGGTCGGCACATGTTAAAATGATTGAATTTTATCTGCCAAAACAGGACGAATTGTCGTCGTTTCATGAAGGGAAACTAATGAAAATGACATTGCGTGATCATTTGGAAGTGATGGCCAATCATGACAGACAACATATAGATATCATTAAGAATAGAATAAACCCAGCCTGATGAAAGCAGCGAGTTTGAGTGAAATAAAGAAAGAACTGAAGAGCATTCCTCAGGAAGTTTTAGTAGAAATGGCTTTGCGAGTGGCGAAGTACAAGAAAGAAAACAAGGAGCTCCTCTCCTATTTACTGTTTGAATCGCACAATGAGTCGTCATATATCGACAGTGTAAAAGCTGAAGTGGAGTCCATGTATGCCGAAATCAACGATACCAATGTCTATTTCGTCAAGAAAAGTGTTCGGAAGATCTTACGATTTGTAACTAAATCGATCAAATATTCAGGTCAGAAAACCACTGAAGTGGAATTGATGATTCATTTCTGCAAGTGTTTAAGAGCGTATGATTTGGTTTTAACGAGGAATCTGGTGCTTTTGAATATCTATGAGCGTCAATTGGTCAAGATTCAAAAAGCAATAAGCACGCTTCATGAAGATTTGCAGTTTGACTATCAAAGGGAGTTTGAAGAACTTTAGCTTCGCTGGTTGTTGGTAGTTGGTGGTAAGTAATAGGTAGTTGGTAGTAAGTAGTAGGTTGTTAGTAGTTAGTATTTAGTAATTAGTAACTAGTAGTTAGTAATAGATAAGACCAATATATATGCGGCCCCGAGTCGCATGTGGTCTACGATCGTTATTTTGTAAAGATGGATAGAGACTAAGAGCATAAGAAAACAAAAAAGCCTTTCCATCAGGAAAGGCTTTTTTGCTGTTGGCGGTCCGGACGAGACTCGAACTCGCGACCCCATGCGTGACAGGCATGTATTCTAACCAACTGAACTACCGGACCAATATTTTCTTTATCTAATATTTCAAGTGACTCGAACTTGTCTCGCCAAGGCGAGATGACAGGCTACAAACCAACTGAACTACCGGACCAATACTTTTAATAGTATAACTTCCTCGTCGAAAGCGGTGGCAAAAATATATCAATTCTTCGCCTATCCAAACTTTTTTGATAAAAAAAAGGTTATTTTTCCTAATAGCCTAGTTTGCAGCTATAAATTGGAACGAAACCTAAGGCTGAATCTGTTTTTTGGACACTTTGTATCTCCAAAACAACATTATCGCTCCCGCAAAAATGAAACATACGGCCAAAACCTGAGCTTGAGTTGCTTCAATTCCGAGCAAATCGAACTTATTATTTACACGAATTGATTCAATCAAAAATCTCTCAATTCCATTAAAAACTAAATACAATCCTGTAATAACTCCTGCAACTTTGATTCTTTTTCTTAATGACCATAGAATAAGGAATATTACCGTTGCCATTATGGTTTCATAAAAGGGTGTTGGCCAAACCGAAGGAATTAATTCTGTGCAGTACCCGTCCCAACAAGGAGTATTCGGATCTGTAATGCGCATTCCAAAAGTATCTGCAGAAGGACCCAGAATACCATTTACATTGTTTGGATAGTTATAACTCCAAGCCCAATCAGGCATCCAAGATAGCCATCCCGGTTTGGGAGCTGAATTGGCCACACCCCAGTCACCGTCTCCGCTCACCTGACACCCGATACGACCGATTCCATAAGCTAGCATTAGTCCTGGAGTGGTAGCGTCAGTTAAATGTAAAAAATTAATTTTCTTTTTATAAGCAAAGACTAGAACTCCAGCTGCCCCCATTATTAGACCGCCATATACAGTTAAACCACTGAGGAAACTTTGCAAATCAGGCTTTGTAAAAAAAGCCATGAATTCCGCCGGATTCTCGAAAAGGTGGAACAATTTTGCTCCAATTATTCCGCAAATCGCGGCGATAAAGGTTATTGTACCTGCATATTCATAAATTGGATAATCCACAATCGTTTCTTTGGGAGTTGGAAGCTGTTGCTTTTTATACTCCCACCAACGCCAAAATCCGAAAGCACCCCCAACCAATAATCCTAATAACACATATCCTTCGCTAGAAAATATATGAGCTTGTGGCGTGCCACCTGGAACAAACAAGGTTGAGCTATTCGCAAAAAGATAAATGAACTTCCACCCAACGATAAAACCAATAAGTCCATTTGTTATAACATCAGACCACACAGGGGCTTTGCCTGTAATGTGTTTTCGTTTTTCCCCTTTTATTAATCCTTCAGCCTCTTTTCTCTTCAGTTCTCGAGACATCGCATAGCTTGCCACTACAAAGGCAATGGCAACAAAAAAACCAAAGCTGTTCAGTAACTTAGCCCAAGGCCAATCGAATCCGAACAGGTCTAAAAGAGCATGATAAATGGTAGGATACATGGGGCAAAGATATATAAGTGCATATTACAGATTACTTAGTAGTAAATCATGGCACAATTTTTAACTTGCACCCTCAAAACAAAACAATATGAAAAAGTTTAACTTATTTGGGATAGTAGCTTTATTGAGCATTTCAATGGCAATCATTTCTTGCAGCAAAACATCTCCAATGGGTGAAAAGGTAAAAGAACCTTTCACTGGAAATAAATATGAAAGCAATGGTCGTTATTTCCGCTCAGTAGGTAAGGGTGATAGCTCTGACGAGAATATCGCAAAAAGTAAAGCTGATCTTCAAGCAAAAAAGGAATTAGCGCAGCAAGTAGAAACTACTATCAAAGTAGTTACTGATCAATACCTTCATGAAAATGAAACAAACTCTGGATCAGAAATCAATGATAAATTTCAAACGTTGATTCGTGAGGTGACCAATACTCAAATTGCTGAACTTCGTAAAATTGGTGAGGAGAAATATCTGAATGCTGAGGGTAAGTATACCGTATACATGGCCTATGAAATTCACAAACGTGAAATGTATCGCAGCATGAAGCGTCAAGCTAAATTGGATGCAAAACTTAGTGAGGCTGAAAGAAAAACAATTGAAGAAATTCTTGACGAAGAAATTAAGAAAGTTGAAGCTCTCGGAGAAGGAGAGTAATTTTTCTCAAAATATTAATAAAAAAGCCCTTTCGAATTAACGAAAGGGCTTTCTATTAAAGTCTATTCTGATTATTGAACTGGCTCAACAGAGATCAATTCAACTTCGAAAATCAATGTAGAAAATGGTTGGATCTTTCCAGCTGGGCGAGCGCCATATGCAAGTCCTTGTGGGATGTACAATGTAGCTTTTCCGCCTGGCTTAAGAAGTTGAAGTCCTTCTGTCCAACCTGGGATAACTTGGTTCAAACCGAAAGTAGCTGGCTGACCGCGCTCTACAGAGCTGTCAAACACTTGACCATCGATAGTAGTTCCATGGTAGTGAACAGTTACTTTATCGTTTGCATCCGGATTTGCTCCTGTACCTTCTTGGGTAATTTTATATTGAAGTCCGCTAGCTGTAGTGATTACGCCAGCTTGTGACTTGTTATTAGCAAGAAATGCTTCACCTGCAGCTTTGTTGCCTTCACTTTCCTTTTCAGACATTCTTTTCATTTCATCGCGAATAAAGTTTTCTGCAGCTTCGACATCCATTGAACATGAGCTATCTAAATGTTCTTTGATACCTTTAAGAAAAACATCATAGTTGATGCTATCCAAATCACTTTGAGATAGGTTACTAGCGATAGAAACACCTAGCGCATAAGAAAGAGAGTCATTGCTGTTTTCTAGAGTAACAGCGCTCTTACTTCCACTTTTGCAGGAAGAAAACGCAGCAGCTACAACAACTGCAGCAAAATAAACGTACTTCATTAGGGTTATTTTTTATGTTTAATATTCAAAAACGGACGCGAACTTAGTTCGAAGTTCGCAATATCCAATCACTATCTTACAAAAACATACTCATTATCAGTGCTCAAAGATGGTTCAAAAAGGTACCTTTCTGAATCAAAAGCCTTGATATCTGTAGGTTTTGTAATCTTATTTTCAATTATAAACCGGGCCATCATTCCACGAGCAAGTTTGGCATAAGTTGAAACTATTGACAGCTTCCCTCCTTTCCTCTCCTTAAACTCACATGTAATGATATTTCGGTTCAGGGCTTTTTGGTCAATTGCCTTGAAATACTCGCTAGAAGCTAGATTAACCAGTGTTCCTTTTTTATCTAAATCTGTGGCAATGGAGTCCGCAATTTTGGTTCCCCAATACGAATAAAGATTCTTATGTTTTGCAGAAGGACTAAAAGGCGTTCCCATCATTAAACGATAGGATTGCACCACGTCAAGAGGACGCAAAACGCCATATAGTCCGCTTAAAATGCGTAGATGATCCTGTGACCATTCTAATTGTTTTAATCCAAATTCTTCGGCCTTCATGCCTCTGTAAACATCACCTTTGAAATGAAGTATTGCTTGATGAGCGTTGCTCGTGTCAAACGGCATCTTCCATTGATTGAACCGAACTCTATTCAGTTCTCC
>CALRZB010000108.1:0-8884 GCA_943372555.1 Chryseobacterium gleum
ACCACCTCTCTGTAGGTGCCCAAGTACAGAAACTCTTGTTTCGTATTCCACATATTTCTCTGTCACCTTTTTGGCAATCTCATAAGCACCGCCACTTTTCGAACCTTCAGCAACGATTACGATACTAGAGGTTTTTCCACTTTCCTCAGTGCTTCTGAGCGTTTCAACAAGTTGGTCAACACTCATTTCATCTTCTGGAAGAATGATAGCAATCGCACCAGTTGCAATACCCGCCTTGAGAGCGATAAAGCCACTATTGCGTCCCATTACCTCAACAAAAAACAATCGATTGTGACTTGTCGCTGTATCACGAATCTTATCCACCGCATCCACTACAGTGTTGGTAGCAGTGTCAAAACCAATACAGTGATCAGTTCCATAGAGATCATTATCTATAGAACCTGGAATACCAATAATTGGAATTCCGTATTCTTTGTAAAAAATATGTGCTCCTGTAAATGTGCCGTTACCACCGATTGTGATAAGCGCGTCCACTCCATTCTTCTTCAAATTCTCGTAAGCCTTTTTACGACCTTCTTCAGTCATAAATTCCTTGCTTCTTGAACTCTTTAATATCGTACCTCCTCTTCCAAGAATTTTTGCAACAGAACGTTCATTCAAGCGCTTAAAATCGCCTTCAATCATTCCTTGATATCCTTGAAAAATCCCTTCGCATTCCACATTATGAAATACGCAAGCACGAACTACGGCGCGAAGCGCTGCATTCATACCAGGAGCATCTCCTCCACTGGTTAAAACTCCTATTCGTTTAATTGAATGAGCTGTCATATCTTTTTTGTATGCAAGGTTAAACGTATTACCATGCGAACTTAGTGTAATTTTTACACTAAGTCAAAAAAAAGAAATGAAATACTTACCTTTGAGAAGATTTTATAAATTCCTTTAGTGCGTATGGTGAAGAAAGAAACCACCCCAATGGATGTTTCGGTTGACTGTGTTGTATTTGGCTTTGACGAACAAAAGCTGAAGATTTTGCTTATTGAGCAAAAGCAACCAGACAGCACTCACCTTATCAAACTTCAAAAGGCTATTCCTGGTGACTTAGTTCAAGATGAAGAAAGTTTAGACGAGGCTGCTCGCCGTGTTTTGCTAGAACTTACAAGCTTGGAAGGAATCTATCTCAAACAATTCAAATCATTCGGTAATCCAGAGCGTGTTCGTGGACTAAAAGATCAGGAATGGCTTCGTAGTTTTAGAAATCATCCAGAGCGACGAGTACTTACAGTTGGGTATTATTCTTTGGTGAAAATGGATGAGTTCAATCCCAAAGCAGCCTCTTTCGCGGGAAAGGCGCAGTGGGTAGATGTCTACAAGGTGCCCATATTGGCATTCGACCACAATGAAATAATTGAAGAAGCGCTCGCAATGCTACGTCACGAGCTGGTTTCAGATAATATTGGATTCGAATTATTGCCTGATAAATTTACATTATCACAGCTACAGCGTCTGTATGAAATTATCTTGGATAAAAAATTAGACAAGCGAAATTTCAGAAAGAATGCCCTGAAAAATGCACGTCTTCAAGCGCTTGATGAAAAACAAAAGGGCGTGCTTCATAAGCCCGCCCAATTATTCAAATTTCAAAAGACTGAAGAATAACTTCAGACAATTCTTATATTCCAGTGATGGGTATCTTGTTCGTTACCTCGTTTTAATTCATCCATAAAGTCCGAAACTTTTGGGGCAAATTCCCACTCAGAAAAAGGACGTAATTCGTAGTCTTTTCCTTGGTAATTGATTACTCGAATAGGTGCAATAGTTGCTGCTGTTCCTGCGCCAAAAGCTTCATGCAATTCACCTTTTGAAATTAATTCCATAACTTCTTTGACGCTCACTTTGCGCTCTTCAACATTGTAGCCCCAATCACGAGCCACGGCTAGCACACTATCGCGTGTTACACCATCCAAGATAGAGTCAGAAACCATTGGAGTAAAGATGGTATTCCCAGAACGGAATATCACGTTCATCGTACCACTTTCTTCAAAATATTCGTGCGTTTGTCCGTCTGTCCACAAGATTTGATTGTAGCCTTCTTCCTGAGCCAACTTGGTTGGCCACAGAGCAGCTCCGTAATTACCAGCCGCTTTCGCATGACCAGTTCCACCTTTCGCCGCTCGGGTAAACTTGGGTTCGATCTTTACTTTTAATTCACCAGTATAATATTTTCCTACAGGACAAGTAAATATGATGAACAGATAATTGTCGCTCGGCTTTACCCCTACATATTCGTCAATAGAAAACATATGAGGACGAATATACAAGGCTTCACCTTCGCCTTTCGGAATCCAATTTTGATCAAGAGATACAAGTTGACTTAAGCAATCAAGGAATGTCTGCTCTGGCAATTCAGGCATACACATTCTTTTGGCACTTATGTTTAATCGAGCTGCATTCTTCTCTGGACGAAAAACATAAACTTCTCCTTTATCATTCTTGTAGGCCTTTAAACCTTCAAAAATGGCCTGCCCGTAGTGCAAAGCACTAATGGCTGGAGAAAAATTCATCGCACCGTAAGGTTGGATAACCGGAGTTCCCCATTGCCCGTCTTTGTATTCGACCACACACATGTGATCAGAAAATACCTTTCCGAAGCCTAGGTTTTCCCAGTCTACCTCAGATACACGGCTAGCCGCAACCTTACGGACTTCAATCTTTGATGTTGCTATCATTAAGCAGGTTTGTTTGGTTGATTGATGAGTCCTAAATAGCAGAAAAACAAAAGTATGTTTTCCCACAATGCGCAAATGTAACTTGACTTGGCGCTAAAACAGAGTTTTTGGGAGATATTAAATACTAAAAAAATGCTTTAGCTGCCCATTGGACTGAAAAGAAACTTATTAGGACTAACAAGTTGTGATTTCACAGCGTACATAACGATTGCAGCTGTATTGTTAACACCTAGTTTCTGCATAATATTCTTCCTGTGAGTGTTAACTGTATGCGGAGATAAAAAGAGTTTTTCGGCTATCTCATTATTAGTATAACCTTCGGCTATATACTTGATTACCTCCAGTTCTCGCTCACTTATCACAACAGGCTCACAATTGAACTCCGCAATTTCGAGATCATTCAACTCTATCGCCTCTCTGCGAATAGTATCCAAGATTTGACCACAGAAAAACTTTCCGCCATTGGCTGTTTCTCTAATACTATCTACGATTTCATTGATATCACAATCCTTCTTGATGTACGAGGTAACTCCTGCGCGCAAAGCATTCACAATCGTAACACCAGATTGCTCTCCGGTAATTGCAACAAATTTGAGTTTGCTATTTATTCGAAATGCCTTTGCAAAGACATCTATGCTAAAATCCTTCGCTGCAAAATCGATAAGAATTACGTCAGGTTGAAAGCTTTTAATCATGTCAAGCAATTGCTCTTCACTTGAAGCCTCCCCTAAGAGCTGGAAGTCATCATATTGACGCAAAATACTGTTCAGACCTGTTCTGATCAGATGATTACTGTCTGCTATGATTATGCTTGTTACCACGGTGTAAATATCTTATGTAAATTCTTTCTAAATAATATTTTCACACATATTTTTTTAACATCGATGCGTTTCGACGATTGGAAAAATGATAAACTGTTGATTACTACATCCTTTCAACCATATCTATGCCTAAAAGACCCATTGACATTTTTACAACAACTCCAATCTTAGCGATAAGAGCCACTCTAAAATTTCTGATTTCAACATTCTCTTCCCTCAATACAGGATAGTCATTGTAATAGCTGCTGAATTCTTTAACCAATTCGAATGTATAGTTAGCAATTATGCCGGGATTGTATGCTTTTCCAGCTTCTTCAATAATTTCAGGAAAATCGTGTAGTTTTTGAATAAGCGCCAATTCACCAGCATTAAGCAATTCCGGAGCTATTGAAGTCGAATAGTTCAGCTCTCCAAAGCTCTCTTGATATTTTCTTGAAATTGCTCTAGTTCTAACATAGCTGTATTGAATAAATGGCCCTGTATTACCCGTAAAATCAATGCTTTCCTTAGGATTAAACATCATATTTTTAACAGGATCGACTTTCAATAGGAAATATTTCAACGCCGCCATTCCAATGTTGTGATAAACCTCTTCTTTGTCTTGATCAGACAGAGCTTCGAGTTTCCCTTGCTCCGCAGCAACGCTCCTCGCCTCCTCTTTCATCTCAAGCATTATGTCATCGGCATCTACTACGGTTCCTTCTCTGCTCTTCATTTTGCCTTCAGGAAGTTCTACCATGCCATAACTCAGATGGTAGCATTGTTCGCCCCATTCAAAACCAAGCTTTTTAAGAATTTTGAAAAGCACATTGAAATGATACTCTTGTTCATTTCCTACTGTATAAATTTGATAAGCGATATCTGGAAATTCTCTGAATCTCAAAATTGCCGTTCCAATGTCTTGCGTGATATACATCGCTGTACCGTCTTTTCTCAAAAGAGCCTTTTGATCAAGTCCTTGATCAGTCAAGTCAACCCAGATTGAACCATCTTCTTTTTTAAAGAAAATGTCTTTTTCAAGTCCTTGAATAACTTCATCTCTTCCGAGCAAATACGTATCACTTTCAAAATACAACTTATCAAAATCTACTCCCATGGTTTTATAGGTCGATTCAAAACCTTTGTAAACCCATGAGTTCATTGTTTTCCAAAGCCCATATACTTCTTCATCTTTTGCCTCCCACTTTCTAAGCATGTCTTGAGCTTCTTGCATGATTGGCGCTTCCTGAGCGGCTTTTGCCTCATCCATGCCTCCTTCTATAAGTTCCTTTTGTTGTGCTTTGTAGAGTTTATCAAATTCCACATAGTATTTCCCAACAAGCTTATCGCCCTTCATGTTTGTGGATTCTGGAGTATCACCATTGCCCAGCTTTGTCCAAGCCACCATGCTTTTACAAATATGAATGCCTCTGTCATTGATGATTTGCACTTTAGACACTTTGTGTCCATTCGCTTTCAATATTTCAGCAACAGAATAGCCCAAGAAATTATTTCTCAGGTGTCCAAGGTGCAATGGTTTATTGGTGTTTGGTGAAGAATACTCCACCATAATATGCGACTTCGAGTTCGCTTCTGCAAATCCAAATTTTTCGTTTTTATAAGCTTCCAAAAAGAAATTTCCCCAGTATTCAGGAGAAATCGACAAATTCAAAAAGCCTTTCACCACATTGAATGCAGTTACTTCTTTTACATTTTCGGTCAGGTAAGCACCAAGAGCCTCTCCAGTTTGCTCTGGTCCCTTTTTAGAAACCTTTACAAATGGAAATACAACCACCGTGATATCACCTTCGAATTCCTTGCGAGTCTTTTGCAACTGAACTTGATTTGTGCTAGCTGATGCTCCAAATAATTTTTGAACGGCATCAACTATTGAATTGGTCAGAATGGACTGGATGTTCATGTTGCTTGAAATAACTTTTGATTTGAGGGCGCAAATTACTTCAAGAAAATGTAATGAAAGCACTATTCTTTAACATAGTTCTTCAATAGAATATCGATGTTGAGCAGTGCTTGGTGTAAATTTGCCTCATGATAGCATCTACTGTGAAAGAAAAATTGGATACCATTCAGGAAGCAATTGAAGATATCCGCAATGGTAAAATCGTGATTGTAGTAGACGATGAGGATCGTGAAAACGAAGGTGACTTCATCACAGCTGCGCGCAATGTCACTCCGGAGGTTATCAATTTCATGAGCAAACATGGTCGCGGATTGATTTGTGCTTCACTAACAGAAGAACGTTGTCAGGAGCTTGAATTAGACTTGATGGTAACGCGCAATACCGACCCAAATAAGACAGCATTTACCATTTCTGTTGACCTTCTTGGTCATGGCTGCACAACGGGTATTAGTGCGCATGATAGAGCCAAAACAGTTCAAGCTTTAATAGACCCGACTACTCAGCCATCAGATTTGGGGCGTCCCGGACATATTTTCCCGCTAATTTCTAAAAATGGTGGTGTTTTAAGAAGAACTGGTCACACAGAAGCTACGGCTGACTTGGCTCGATTGGCAGGATTTGAACCAGCCGGCGTTCTAGTAGAAATCATGAACGACGATGGGACGATGGCTCGTCTTCCACAATTGATGGAAATTGCTGCCAAGTTTGATTTAAAGATTGTGAGCATTAAAGATTTGATTGCCTATAGACTTTCGCAAGAAACATTGGTGCAAAGAGTCGAGAGCCTTCCTTTTCAAACCAGGTATGGCAATTTCGAACTTGTGGTGTTCAAGCAGACTTTGGAATCGAAAGAACACATGGCTCTCGTAAAAGGTACTTGGAGTGAAGAGGAAGTGGTACCCGTGCGTGTACATAGTTGCAACTTTATTTCTGATATATTCGGAGCAAAGGACCTCGGACAGGATGACTTGCTTCATAAAGCCATGCAATTGATCGAAAATGAAGGAAAGGGAGTTATAGTATACATGAATCATCTTCAAAAGGATAGAACGCTTTCTCAGGAAATCTCCGAGTTGAAGTCAATGAAGTCTAACGGTGAGATTAAAGGTTCTCCGGTTATGGACAGTCGTGATTATGGAATTGGCGCTCAAATCTTGCGTGATCTTGGAGTTCGCAAAATGGAATTACTCACAAACAATCCTACAAAACGATCTGGACTTATAGGCTATGGTTTAGAAATGATCGGAAGCCGCGAACTGAAATAACAATCAGAAAGTACAAAGCATAAAAAAAGCCATTCTTTCGAATGGCTTTTTTAATATATCGAGAAAACGATTATTTCTTGTCGAATTTCGCGTAACGAGTTTTGAACTTGTCGATACGACCTGCTGTATCCACCAATTGAACTTTACCAGTATAGAATGGATGTGAAGTGTGTGAAATCTCCATTTTAATCAATGGATACTCATTGCCATCTTCCCATTTGATGGTTTCTTTGCTGTTCGTAGTTGACTTGCTCAAGAACGAATACTCGTTTGACATGTCTTTGAACACTACGAGGCGGTAATTTTCTGGATGAATATCTTTTTTCATTTCTTTTTCTTTTTTCTAACGGGCGGCAAATATAGATTATCTTTCTTAAACCTGCAAACATTCTTCAAAATATTAGCAGAAAAGTCATTAAAACAGCACTTGACAAAGATACAAGGAAAAAGCCCGAATCGTTATCCGGGCTTTTTCAGACTAAATTACCTAAACAAATTCTATATTAATTAACCAAAATTACTATTGGACACTTTCGTGCCCCTTAGCAGATCGTTTGTTCTTATTTATACCACTGCTGCTTGGTGATCAACAAGGCCTCTTGGACCGTGATGCGTTCTCCGTTGTTATATGCAGTGACGAATGGACCAGGCAATGTGTTATAATCACCCTTTAATCTTTCTCTTTCATCACGTGCCGATTTGTATTCATCAAATCGACCCGTGGTGTACTTTACCCATCCATCGTGGTTTTCAATATTAAATGCTCCATCATAGCCATGCTTAGACTGGAAGTAAGATTTATTAACAACTCTATGTGCGGCTAGAATTTGTACTTTATAAGTAATGCCTGTCTCAGCTGAAGGCACTGATGTAACTGCTGTTTCAGAGCCTTTAGAAGGATTTGTTCTCACCTCATTTGATGGCTTTTCCTCTGTATTTGCATTGCCATTTGATGCTGTATTCTCAACTTTAGCAGAATTTTCCGTTTTTGGAGTATTTGTATTTACTGCAGTATTGGTGTTTGTGTTGCTTTCCGTTGTTGTACTTACATCAGATTTTGTGTCACTATTATTTGTCGCTGCGGGGTTAGAAGCTATGACATCAGATGCAACGGCAGCACCTTGGATGATAGCCATATCTTTAGGATTATTACTTTCTACAAAAGATAGCTTTCCATTGATTGTTGGAACTGTCGTTGATGCAGACAGTGTCTTTACTTTATAAGCTATTGCGATGGCAGGAGAAACAGGCATTTCAAACCAAACAAATTTTACAGTGTTCTTATCTACTGTAACCGTTGCATTCGCGTCTTGAATTTTTTCAATCTTCGTATTTGGATCAGATGTTTCGAAAATCTTTGCAAAACCCTGGATTTTACTATTTAAGATTAAGACATCTACTTTGAACTCTGTTGGAGAAATTTGTGTGATTGTTCTTGTAACCGACATCTCAGTTGAAGTCGAAGCAACAGAAGTGTTCTCTGTGACATTCGTTGTTTCAGTAGTTTCTGTAGTTGTCGTATTGTTTATCTCTGAGGTAGTAGTATTGTCTGGTTGAGTTGCATCTGTATTAGTTGCAGCTACAGCATCAGTCTTTGATACCATAACTTGCACGGCAGACACTTTAAAATCCACTCGCTCATTGTCATTTATATAAGAGAATGTTCCTTTAACTTCATATTTACCAGAGAAATTAGAATCGCATTCTAAATAGTAGGACACTTTGAATGTTTGTTCAGTAGGTAGTGTCATCCAAACAAAGCGAACTTTCTTTTCTGAAAATGTAAAAGATGCCCCTGCTGTCTCAGCCGGCGTAGCAATAAAACCTTCAGGAAATACAATTTCCATTTTCGCAAAGCCTTGAATGGCGGCTTTGTCAATTGAAACCTCAACCAGTACCTTCTCACCTGGTGCGAGCGTGGATGGCGCCATATTTTGAATTGTTATTTCACTTACAGAAAAGAAGTGAAGAAAAAACAATCCAATAAAGTTTATAAGCATCAATGGTAGTTTGAGCATGGTCGATGTCTCGGTTAACTGGTTATTTCCCGCTTTCAAAAATGAATACAATAGAATGACCATTCGGTATTATATTTTCTAATTGCAAACAGTGTAATGTGAATTGTTTGAAAACTATTCTCCACCTTTGCAACGTGTCATGGAACATTCACATAAAAGGTTTTCTCTCTTATTTGCGATTAGAAAAATC
>CALRZB010000109.1:0-8708 GCA_943372555.1 Chryseobacterium gleum
AAACTTCTTCTTGCTTTACGGAGTGCAACTTATGGCAGGCATTGCTGAAGCAAACGAAACAGCTGCTGATGTGAACTTCAACATCATTCCGGACTATGTCCGTAACGGTGAATTCGAGTTCAAAGCGAACGGAACTGTGCTTGTTCCAAACACTTCTAACGAAGCTTTCTTCACTGAAGGAAGAGACGTATTCAAAGGCCTCTACATTCTTGATAACCCGAAGGTGATCAAAGATCAACAGGCCATTGAATTCAACTTGGAATGGGGTACGAATGCCCCTGCCAACACTTACTTGAAAGCGATTCTTCGCGGCACATCGGTGATTAAGTCATAATCAAGATTTTATTCTGAGAAATGAAAAATCACAAGTTCCAACAGATACGTGTTCAAGTGAAAGCCTCCGGAGATTCAGTGCGATTTAGTGCTGATACCGACAAGCAATTCGCAAGAGTTCGAGGCATTCACATCTCAATGCCCAGTGAACAAACTCTGGTCGGAACTACCCTTGGCCTAAAGATCAATGGACAAGAAGTGTTTGATGATGCACACGAAATGCGAATGATTACCTGCGGCAATCAAGTAGCTCCAAACAACAAGTTCTTCTTGTTTGAGGAGTTCATTGAGGCCGGTGGTTCGGCAATAGAAGGAAGAGTAACCGATGGTGGAACAACACCAGCGGGTGCTTTTCCTTACGATGCCAAAATCTATTTGTGGCTTGTAAATGATGAACCAAAACCGAAAGAGTAATGACCACAAAAATTAGATACAGTATCATTCGTGTAGAAGTGGGTTCGGTCGGAGAAATCGTTGAGATCAGCCATAAGCTACCTGCTCATCTCAAAGTATGTACAGGTTTCATCGCAAGACATACTAAGGGACTCGAACTGCCAATCGACCAGCCCGAAATCGGATTGCTTGCATTGGAATTCAACAGTAGGAAGCAGCTGCTAATCAATGATGTCATCGGCTACCAAGCCAGTGTTCAAGAAATTCCCGACTATCAAAAGGTCAATATCCCTTTGGAAAGTGGACAACTGGTGACAGGATATTTCATGGATACCGAGCAAGTAGATGCAGCACTTTTTCAGCCCTATTTGATCTCGATCTATTTGCGCTGTGAGATGGAAGTCAATACCAAGGTTGAGAAATGTACGACTACTTAAATCACATCCAAAGTCAGTTAGAACAGCGGAACATCAAACCGAAGTTTCAGCAATTTAGACACCTCCTCATTCAGCCAGGAGAAATCTATTACGAGCTAAAGGCATACAACGAATTGTTGTTTCTGATCAAGCCCGACCAACTGCCCATTGGAACGCGAATCGTTTCGGAAAGCCGAGCAAGAGTGATTCCTAGCGATGTCACGCAGATTGAAGGAATCGAAGATTATTCAGGCTTAGTGTCAATCAAACTACCAGTAACGCCTACCGAACAAAAGACCATTGAATTCATTCAAATTACCCTTTAGGAGTTGAGCAAAAGAAGAATATACCACCTCATTGAAGTCTGCCGGAAGATGATAAACACCTTCCCTAAGCAAGGTTATTCAAGTGTGGTTTTCAATGCTACTTTTTATCGAAATGGGAAGAAGCTCAATGCTATCGAACTAGCTGAAGTTGCCAATTTCTCTCAGCTAGTCAGGAGCTATGATAAAAGTGAAAATCCAGACAAGGTAAAGGTTGAATTTAAAGATCAAAACAAGGGTGTCTTGATTTGGGCAAAGACTTTTGAAGTGAATGAACTCGATGAAGAAATTCATCGAACGACATCTAACTTCTCAGGCCTTGGTGAAGCTGAGGTAAACGATTTGGTCCAGCGGAAGTTCGCAGAACTTGAAAGACAGAAGGCAATTGAACAATTGCAAACTGAACTTCAGGTCCAGAAAGAACTCAATGCCGAGTTGCAGTTTCAAGTGTCAGATTTGCAGACAACACTCGACGCTAAGAAGCAAGTTGAATACTACTCCAGTATCATAGGCATGGCCATGCCTGGTCTAGCGAAATTCTTCACTGGAACACCCGTGGCTGAAGCAATGAACTTTCTTGCTGGTCAAGAAGAAGAAAAAGATTTGATAGAAGAAGGCGCAACATCATCTCCAGATCAAAGACAAAGTATCGTCAAGTTGATTGGTGAATTCAGCTCATCGCTAAGTAATCAAGAACTAGGTACACTCTATCTGCTCTTTATTGAATTTGAAAAAGACAGATCAAACATTCAACGAATACTGCGATTCATAACTGATCCCGCACAAACTCAACAAACAACTAATGCCGACAAGTGAAATCAATGTAAGTGTAAATGTTAGAAATGACATCGAAGCAAGACAGGTAAAGCAAGCACTTGAATCTATTGCTAAAACCTTCAAGCCTGCTGAACTGGCGCTTATCGCCAAGAAAGTAGAAATACCACTAGTACAAATGAAAATCAGATCGATGCTGTAAGATGCCCATTCAACAGAAAGTCATAGAAGCTGTTCAGAACAACCGAGGTAAGATTATCAATGGTCTATTGATCGTTGGTGGTACTTATCTGGCTTATCGTTGGGGCAAAAGCATTATTGGGAACATCAATAAAAGTGCTGCCCAAAGCCAAGCAGATGATAAGCCTTCTGTCCGTCAAGCTATGAACTTTCGTTCTGGATTGAACCCAAGCGGTGTGAGCTGGCTCATTAGCACTGATGGTACAAATGAAGAACTCATTTTCGATACTGCCCGCGCAGTGACCGACCTAGATGAAGTATCAAAAAATTACAAGGATCTATACCAGAATAACTTACTGGACGATCTACAAAGAGAACTCTCTGCTGATGATTATTCTAAACTTCTTACAATAGTTAGCAGCAATCCTAAAAAGAACACGAAAAACGGAGGAACTCCACCAATCCAATTCGCAAAGAAGTCCAACCTAGTTGTTGCGAAAAAAGAGGTAACCATTCGCAAAACACCGGATGCATCTAATCACGGGGCTTTCTACGAAATGTTTTCAGAGAATAACATTATTCGCAAGGCGCAAGCTGGCGAATTCATTGGTTACGCAACTGGTAATCAACATTTCGATGAAGTGAACAATGTGAAATTCATCGAGGTGGGATATGTCATCAATGGGGCGAAAGCTCCTGGGGCGTTCAAGGCGATGAACAAACAGAAATTCATTTTCTGGGTGAGCGCATCGTCGAACTACGTGGAGATATTCGATTACTATAAACCGATGTTCGAACGCTATCCATCAAGTGAGAAACTCACTCCTTGGATGAAGCCATTGGACTACTTCACGGCTGGCGACAAATCCGTAAAAGGAATCGGAACATCAAGACTATTAACGATGTCCTATTCCCAAGTGCTTGACGAGAAATTCAAAGTCATTGCACACGTCACTCCGAATACGCTGCTTGGTCAACTCATCATGACACTAGACACAGGTATAGGAAGATTTCACAAGTTCAAAACCGTTGACAACACTGAGAGATGGGTCAACGCCAATCATATCAAAATTCAAGAGCAATGAGCGAAAAGAGCGAGAACTATGTAGTGAAGTATCTGCCCTATGCAAAGGCTGCAGGTGAACGATTCAACATGGATCCTTTTGTGATCCTTGCCCAAGGTGCGCAAGAAAGCGGTTGGGGAACTTCCTCGCTTTCTCAAAACCAAAATAACTTCTTTGGATTCACCGCAGGTGGAAAGCCCAATGAGTTCTGGGACGGTAAATACTATGTGGCCAAGAATAAGTATCAATTGAAGTTCCGAGTTTATAAGTCCCCACAGGAAAGTTTCATGGACTTCGCGCGACTGATCGAAAGCAAATACAAAGCTGCACATGCCGCTGGTAAAGATTATAAGACTTACGCTCAGCGCATCGCCTACTCACCATACATCAGTGAAAAGAATGGTGACAACCGAGAGAATTATAAAAACGGAATCATTAAGCTCTATGACAGCATCATATCGGCGGCTAAAAAAAAAGCCTTGATATAACTCCTGAATCAGCAGCAAAAGGTGGAATAGGAATAGCAGGAGCTGCTGCCATTTTCTTCGGTGGCAGGTGGATTTGGAAAAACTTGATTTCAACCAAAGGTTCGAAAAAAAATTAGAAATAGATGGGATTTACGCTCAAACATTTAAGAACGGCAGAAGTAAGAAACTTCAGCACTAAAGAATTACTTGAAATTCTTGGCGACAAGATCAATGATGAAATCATGGTCAATGGAGAAGTATATCGCATCAGCTCCTTCATAGCTACCGATGGCGGAGACTTCACTCCACCCACTTTTGAATGGCAGTCTTTGGAACTAACTGCAACAAACGGAGCGACTACCTTTCCTTTCAATTCTAGCTCAGAAACCATTGGACTATTCCTTACTATCAATGGCATCCTATACGAATACGGTCAGAACAAAGACTTTCATGTTGCAAATGGAAATCTGGTTTGGCACGGACAATTTTCTATTCAAGGCAATGATACGATTCTGGTAAAATGGCTCAAAATCGCGTAGTGATCTATGAGCGAATTTGTTCAAATAAAACAGGTAGAGAATTTGGCCGATCAATTGGCCAAAATCCCAGAGATCAAGCAAATTGCGGAAGACGCAAGCACCATTGCTAACGAAGTAAATACAGCGCTTCAGAACTTACAAATTTCCGGTGCAAGGTCAAAGGAAGTTTTCTCAGGTATTAGCTCCCCAGCAAACACCAAAATTCAAATTCAACTGAGCAAACCAATAGCCAATGATCAAGACATTCAAGTCTTTTTTAATGGTGTATTGCTGCTTAAAAATAATGTAACAATTGGCAGTGACATACTCGAATTCATGGTCCCATACGCCACTGATCCTTCGGATCACATAATCGTTTACTATATCATCTAATCACATGGAAAAAGTACAAGTAAAGCAAGTTGAAGGTGCAGTAGATAACTCTTCAAATCAAACTATTGATGGCGAAAAAACATTTGCTGCATCAGCAACCTTCCAATCAAAAGGAACGGCGGTAATGCTTAAAATGGAAGGTGGCTATATCTATTGGACAAAAAATGCAGCAGTGCTCAATGCAGAAGGAAACATGCGCATCGGCAAAAACCCAACTACAGGAGTTCCATCTGTTCAGTTATACAAAGGTGGAGTTTGGAGCGACAGCACTTTTTAACCTCAAGTAATTCAAATACCGATCAAATACAATGAGAACAAAATCCAGACTAAAACTAACCATTGCAGCCTTTCTGTTGCTTGGTATGCTCGCCGTATTGGCTACCTACAACCAAATGGAAGCTGTAGCTACCACTGCCATTGCGGGCATTATGACAATCCTATCTGCCTATATCTGGGCACAAACAAAAAGACCATCAGTTAATGAAAAATATTATCCAAATCTTCCTGAACCGGAACCTAAGAATGATCGCAGGATTCGTATTCGTAGTACTATCATGCCTGACGGTACTTTGGTGCCTGGGACAAATACGGACACTGAAAAAAGAGAATAGCAGACTTGCATCCAATCTTGAAGCGGAAACTTCAGCCAAGTCGGAAGTTGAAACGAAAGCAGGTCTGCTAGCATACCAAAGCAAAGTCTTTCAACTGAAACTTTCAGAATTGGCTGCGTTATACCCGACTTTGATCGATGAGATCAAGAACCTTAAAATCAAACCAGGAAGAGCTGAGTCGATTCTTACCACTTCTTACAATTCCGAAAAGCATATCATAACGGAGTTGAAAGACAGTTTGATTTTCGATACGATAGCTGTCAGATCATTCAATTATGCAGATGCTTGGTACAAAGTATTTGGATATTCTGACAGTAAAATTCAGCACGTTTCTATCGCCTTGCAAGACACACTGGTGCAAGTGGTTTATAGAGGAGAACGAACCAAACCTTGGTTATGGATTTTCTCACCAAGAAAACTAGAACAGCGAGTAACACTCAAAAATCCAAGCGCAAAAATTACCTACTCGAAGTTCATCGAGATCCAAAAGAACGAATGAATCAATACCAACTCAATAGAAAGATTGAAGCCTTTATCAAAGAAAAGGATTCCAAAAATGAAGGCTATACGCCTTCTGATATTGCGTTCATTCAACAATACGAAGGTGATGGTGGTCAAGGCTCAAAAGGTGCAAGTGGTGAAGGTATTCTTTACGAATTCTATACTCCAGAATATATCGTTGGTTTGATGTGGAAACTAGCAATGCGGCATGGGTTTGATGCCAAAGGGAACATCCTTGAGCCATCCCTTGCAACGGGTCGATTTTTCGGACCTGCGCCATTCAAAGAGAGATGCTATGGATTTGAAATTAATCCCATATCAAAACGAATAGCCGAGATTACATACCCTGAAGCTAAAATCTTTGGAGGCTATTTCGAGACGGCATTTTTAGAACCACCAAGATTTACGCAAAGGCTGAAGAACAAAGTGACTTGGCTCGAAGGCTATCCTTTCTCTTTAGTGCTTGGTAATCCTCCATACGGGAAGTACAAGAATAAATACTCGAGCTATTTCCCTAAACCTAAGATGCATCAAATCGAATTGTTCTTCATGTACTATGGGTTGAAACTACTTCGTCCAGGAGGACTTTTAGTGTATCTCACATCCAGCAATTTCATGCGTAATGGAATTTCTTACAACGACGAAAAACTGGAAATACAGGAGATCGCGGACTTTGTAGATGCTTATCGCTTACCGCCTGTATTCAAGGCTTCCCAAGTACCAACTGACATACTCATTTTCAGAAAGAAATAGCCATGAACTACAAGACCAACAATATTCCTCCTCGTGTAGTTTTCGAGAAAGAAGCCTATTCCGATTTGGAGAAACAACTTGAAGAGCTGGACGCGGAGTTTAAAGTTCGTGAGATTGAACTCACCTTCACTGGAGAGCGCTACTTCTTCGGAAATGTAAGATCTTCTGCTGATGCCTTTCAGTTCATTCGCGACATCATTCTCAAAGGAATTGAAGTACAAGAGCATTTCATTGCACTTTATCTCAATCAGGCCAATAAGATCATCGGCTACTATCATCACTCTACAGGCACTATCAATTCGACGCCTGTGGACATTGAAATCGTAGCATCTGTAGCTCTCAAAACATTGGCAAAGGGAGTAATCATTTCGCACAATCATCCTAGTGGGAATCTTACTCCAAGCGAAGCAGACAAAATACTTACCAAGCGCATGAAAGAGGCGCTAAGGTTATTTGATATTACACTTCTCGATCACATCATTGTGACAGGTGAAGGACATTTCTCATTTGCAGATACAGGGGATCGCAGCCTGCAAGGACCTGAGCAAGTCAAGTCAGTAAAAGTTATTCAACTCCGCGAGGAGATTTTAAGACAGTTGAAGAGAGTTACAGAGGCGAACGCGCCTAACCTCTTCGCTTTGGTTAATAGTAAAAACGGTTATAGCAAAGTCGAGGAAATGGTGATCCGTAAGGTGATCCATGACCACATGGTACCTGCGGCTGTGATCCCCTTAATTGAACAAGAACTTGATATGATCTAAAGCTAGAGGAAATGGACTATTCTTTCACACCTCAATATTGGCGAGCACGCCTAGAAGTGTTCAAAGAAGCCATTAGAGACACTCCAAATGACTCTCCCGACATTGTGTTGCTTCGCAATGGTGTTATGAGAAATAAGGCCTCTGAAAAGATGCTTTGTGAAGCTCGTCTTCAGGAAAAGGAATTTCCGTCTTCAAAACTTAGTCTAATTGAACAATGCAGCTTCAACAATTGGTTCGCTGCACACCCAGAGAAAATCTGCGGAGAAGAGATCCTCACGACTTCTCGTGAGTTCCCCATTTCCATTAAAGGAGACAGAGATTGGATTGTAAACACTATTGAGCACAATCTGGGAGATGGCCGATTGATTTTGCCTGTCCCCTTCGAATGGCGCATCAACTATTTCGATCCTACTGATCCTGACTTTGATGTAGAATATACCAATGATCGTTTTAAAGCACGAATCTATCAGGGAGGCGTTGATTACAATTTGCAGATCACCGATGGTGACTGGATGGTAGAAAATATCAACTACATGGAGTATTCAGAGGCCAATCTTCACCTGATGAAATTCATGCAGCAAAACAGAGGAACAACCTCATCACGCACATTAGAACTAGAAGCATTAGCTCTCGAAGTGGAGCTCCAAATAACAGACCTATGAGTTACTTATCCGGAATAGATTCAATTCATGGACTTGGCCAACTTAGTCCTTATCTCAACGCTGAACTGAGAAGTCACCAGACTTTATTGGGACACATTCTCAATGAAGCAAATGAACTTTCTGGCCTTGGCGATACTGATGGCAAAGTCCTCAAGTTTGAGGATGTAGTTACCAAATATAATAAGGGTATTTCAGAAGCTGAAATCAAGGCTTGGGTTTGGTATAAGCGCAAGTTGCAAGTTCCGATGAAGGGTTGGGAAAGCTATTACATCAAAGCCACTGGCAAATCATTGGAGGACGAATTATTCAATCTTGTCAGCGCTGGAGCATTGTATTACAAGGCTGGCGAACTACTTCCGTTTCCAATTTATACATACGGAAATATGTACGATCGTGAAGTGCAACTTGAAAAGGATAAGGATGAGATTATCTCAAGTTGGAGTGAAGATGTTTTCGAGCAACACAGAAAGGCGATTGCACAAGCAAAACCTGAGTTGCTATCCGTAGGCAATGCTGATCCAAAAGAGCGTCCAATAATAACCGCCATTTCCGACTTCGC
>CALRZB010000110.1:0-8572 GCA_943372555.1 Chryseobacterium gleum
AAAGATATCGATCGGCTAGATTACTTCTTAAATCTCGGAATGAAGGAGTTTAATCGAAAGGATTACATGAACGTATTCAAAGACATTTCCTCCGCCACCGCAAGTCGAGACTTGAAAAAAGGAATAGAACTAAACCTAATCGAAAGCAACGGCACTTTGAATAAAACTACATATCGACGACTAGTGACCAACGACTAGTGACCGGTGACTAATGACAGACGACTGGTTACTAGTTACTGAATCCATCATCCATGCCCGAAGGGCTCATCCATCATCCATTAGCAGTGCGCAAGTACCGCCTCACCGCCCAATGCCCTGCGTAGATCAAAGGAGTCAGCGCTATTGCTATGATTAATTTCAATACATAATTCGTTGGCGCAATGGTCATGTAATCGCCGAAAGACATTTTACCTGGTAGCACAAATCCTATGTACAAAACAATATAACTGTCTATAAGCTGCGATACAACAGTGCTGCCCGTGCTGCGCAACCAGATAAACCGATTACCCGTTCGGTTTTTGATAAAATGAAATAACGTGGCGTCTAAAAGTTGCGACACCAAGAAGGCACAAATACTTCCCACTATAATCCAAGGCGCTTGACCAAACACACTATTGAATTCCTGATTCGTAGCTAATCCAGAACCTGGTATTTCTTTAGCAGGAATCTGAAGAGCCAATAACAAAATGATAAAACAATAACCGATCAATCCCGCAGTAATCCACGATAATCTGCGAACCGCCTTTTGACCGTAAAACTCATTCATCAAATCGGTAAGCAGAAAAACTATCGGCCACGGTAGTATACCGATAATCGTTACAAAAGGACCAACCTCGCTTCCAAACAAGTTGAAGGAAAGTGGAATCTCAATCAGCTTATTGGATATCAATTCTGCTGTTACAGCATTGGTAATAAACAGACCAGCCAATACAATAAATAACCACTCTCTTTTGCTCGCAGCGCTTGAATCTTGATTCATGGATTATCTTTTTGAAATATGAAATGACATTTTTTCTTCAGTAGTACCAAATACGACTAAATATGTTCCCGCAGCCCAATCATTAATAGAATAGGCTAGCGCAGTGTCTTGTGAAGCTAACCGAACGATCATTCGGCCGGTGGAATCGTAAATGCTAAATTCACCTCTTTTTTTCTGAGAATCCAGATGAAGCACATTGGATGGATCGATGAATACCGTCACTCCGGAAGCGACTGCAGCAGCGGGTTCTACAGAGGTGAGGTCAGACAAATAACCCAGCGCATATTGTCCTTTCAACATGCCATTAAAATGCACTCGCCCCGTAAAGTTCGTGGCAATGCCTTGGGTTTGAATTTCAAAGTCGGGCCATAACGTCCATTCGCTCGCACCATCAGGGCGATAATAAAGTTGAATGTCATTTTCTGTTAAACCCTCCGCAGCCATCTGTGTGAAGAAAATGGGGTCGTAGTAAGTAACACTGGTGCTATTACCGTAGTACTTTATTTCACCCTCTAAATCAGCTCCATCAAATAACCCATCGATATTCCACCATCTATCTGCTGATAGAACAATGTTAGTTCCCGGAATACTTGCCGGAGTATTAGCAGCCGCGAAGTGATTTTCGATCCAAAGTGTAATTGAATCATTTACTCCAAGATCATTCACCGATAACAAAAATTCAGCATAAGCAAACGTTTCATTTCCTGTATCACCAATAGTCTTCTCTTCGTTGAGTACAGCTTGAGAAATTCCATTTTCTTTATTGAGAATGACAGATTTTACTGCAAAAGCGAATGGCAGTTGCAATGAAAAATCTTGAATAACATTATCAATAATGATAGTCGTATCAAATCTATTGTCGTTCCAATCGGTGCATGTTACTTCCATTGGCAAGCCTTGATAATACTGGGGTGCGTAATGTTTGAAATGCTCTGTTTGCAATTGAATTTGATTACTAGCGGATTGATTCCAACTCACAATTCGATACTCTGGAAATCCTTCTGCAAAAATCCAATTGTCAAAAAATGCTGTCATATCACGATTGGTATATTGTTGAAAGTAGTCTCTCATTTCTTCTGAAGAAATGGAAGTGAAGGCATTTTCAATTAAGAAATTTCTGCAAGCGTCAAAGAAATTTACATCGCCCATATACCCTCGCAGGGTATGCACCATATCCGCGCCTTTATTGTAAACATGCGAACCATAAGTGATTTCATGAGGTATACCGCTGACAGGATAACGACCGCCATCATCCAAGTGAGCGCTCAATAAAACATCCTTGTGATTGGCTCTCACATAATCGATATAAGCCTGATCGCCATAAATCACTTCTGTGAAAAGGGCTTCGCTGAAACTTGCCCAACCTTCATTGAGCCACATGTCTTCCTCAGTTTCGCATGTTACCAAATCTCCCCACCAGTGGTGAGAAAGCTCATGCGCATAAAGTGTTTCGTATCCCAATGTTCCATCTATTGCAAATAGGGGATAGGCTATGTTGGTTGCGTGCTCCATTGCACCGCCATTGAAAGGCACAGCAACATATCCAACTCTTTGCCACTGATACTCGCCATAATGGGTTTCAGAGGCGTTAAGCCATGGAATCAAATTCACCATGCTCAATTTCATTTCAGTGGTATCTGCAGCCTTCGCTGTCAACCACACGGGTATAGTTTCACCATTCTGCTTGTTGTATTCCCAATTGACATGGGTATAATCACTCGCAGCCACGGAGGCCAAGTAAGAGGGGATTTCTTCTTGCAACGACCAATGCGCCAATAGCGAATCTTGACCTACAACTTCTTGATTCAACAAGAGTCCACCGCAATAAGAAGTCTTTCCGTTATTGGTCAACACATGCAAATCGTATGAACTTCGCTCTACGAAATTGTCAAAACATGGAAACCAAGCTCTGCCGTATGTATGAGGATCGGCCGCAAAGCCTACACCTAGATTATAGGCATAACTCGAGGCGAAATAAAATCCACCAAAAGACGGGTCCGTTGCAGGATCACCATGATAATACACCTCAACAGAAAATTCAGTTCCTGGATTGACAGCTAGCGGAAGAGCTATAAATAAATCACTACCAATGTGCTCGAATGAAAGCTCTTCATTGTTCATCAAAACGCTATCTACCGTCAAAACTTCCAAATCCAAATGCACAGTATCCGTGGAAATCAATGTGTTGAAATACTCTGTACAAACCCCTTTTATTTGAGATTGGCTCATCAAGGCTAGGTCTAAACTGATGTCTGTATGCACAATATCTAAAGTGTCGCTTCTCAAATTTTCAGGATCTTCCCAGAATAAAAATTTAGAGGAATGGGAGTGGCTGCAATTTTTATGACATTGTTGTCCAATCACATGCGATTGAATTAAGACAACAAAAACTGTAAGAAAAATCGTTTTGAAAAGACTAGTCATGAGGTATAAACATTGTTGGAAGCAAGTTTAATCCTTTTTTTTCTATCGAAGTAGGGAATTAGGAGTCCTAGTTGTAATTTTAGTGTTGGATTCCTATTATCCAATTTTGAATAAACCTCAAGACGTATGAAGCCTAGTAATGAACTATTCGATTTGATCAAGTCACTTTCGAAAAGTGAAAAGCGTTTTTTCAAACTTCAAAGTTCTCTTCAAAGTGGAGACAAGAACTATGTTCGATTATTCGATTGTATTGATCGAATGGAAGAATACGATGAAGAGCAAATCAAGAAACTTTTCAAAGGGGAAAAATTCATCAAGCATTTACCATCAGAGAAGAATCACTTGTACAAGTTGATTCTGAAATCCTTGCGCAGCTATTACAGTGACACTAGTGTGTCAAGTATGCTGAAGCAAGAGATAAAAAATATAGAAATTCTCTACAACAAAGCACTGTTTGATGAATGCAACAAGTTCCTTGTTAGAGCGAAAAAACTAGCGATCAAATACGAGAAGTTCTATTACCATTTCGAATTAATCAATTGGGAAAAGACATTGTTGGAAGAAGCTTTCGAGAACGGTCAATTCACAATCGACATCGATGCACTTATTAAAGAGGAACAAGAGGTGATTGATAGACTTCGCAACTTGGCGGAGTATCACGTGCTTTATTCTAAAATAAATTATGTTTTCAGAAGCGGCGGATATGCGCGTACAGAGGAGAACAGAGCTATTGTTGATGAAATCGTAAATCATCCTTTGATCAAAGGAAAAAACACAGCGCTTTCAAAACGTGCTGCTACGATTTGTTATTATACACAGGGCTTCTGTAATATGGCAAACGGAGATTACGATACTGCATTTGAGAAATTTACCAAAGTGAAGTCGATTCTCGATGATGCACCACATTTGAGAGCCGACTTATCGAAGCGTTATGTTCGAACAAAAGCGAATATGATTAATTGCATAATTGATAAAAAGAATTTCGATGAAGCGCGCGAGATGATTGCAAGATTGAGAAGTCTCACTGAGGAGGATGGATTCCAATACACCGATGTGCAAGCGGCTATTTTTAAGAATGCAGGTTTAGCCGAACTGGAACTCTATCATCATTCAGGTGATTTTGATAATGGCGTCGCAGCGGCAGAAGAAATCATGAAAGGACTTGTGGAGTATCAAGGCAAGATTCAAAAAGAGAATGAACTTAGCTTCTTCTATCAATTCTCCTACATCTACTTCGGTGCGAAGCAATACAATAAAGCATTGTATTGGATTAATAAAGTACTCAATGACAACGAGAACAATCTCCGACAAGATTTATACAGCTATGCACGCTTGTTCAACCTGGCGATTCACTATGAGTTGAACAATTACGATTTGCTTGAATACACCATAAAATCTACTTCTCGTTATTTACAAAAACGCGAACGAGATTTTCCTTTGGAAAAAGTCATTATTGAATACTTCAAAAAGATCATTAAGAATCAATCAGCCTCTGAGAGAAAGAAACAGCTCGAATTATTCAAAAATGAATTGGTTGAGTTGCTAAAAGAGCCAGAAAATGAAGTCGTAAATAAGTACTTCGATTTTGTGAAATGGATAGATTCAAAACTGATTTAGTAGTAAAAAAAAAGCCTCTCGATGTGAGAGGCTTTTTTAATATTTAAGAGGAATTATTTCCCTAATTCTTTTGCAAGAAGTGTGTCAATCTTCTCTTGCTCTTCGCGAGCTAGATCAGAGTCAACTAGGATACGACCACTGTGTTCGTCAACAATTACTTTCTTGCGAGCAGCAACGTCCATTTGTTTTTGAGGTGGGATTTGAATGAATGAACCAGCAGAGGCCTCACGCTCGATTGGCACAACAGCCAAACCGTTTGGAGAACCACCACGGATACGCTCATACGCGTCAATCAAACGTTGATCAATCATCTTCTTAGCATCATCACTCTTAGCTCGAAGAATAGTTTCTTCTTTTTGAGTTTCTGCAATGATTTCATCAAGCTCTTGTTTCTTCACTCTCAAGTCGTTCTTACGCTCAGTAAGTTTTGTCTCAGCTGCAGTGTGAACTTCTGTCTTAGTAGTCAATTGAGCTTTGAATTCACGAATTTTTTTCTCGTGAAGTTGGATTTCGAGTTCTTGGAATTCAATCTCTTTGTTTAGAGATTCAAATTCGCGGTTATTCTTCACCTTCTCCAATTGCTCTTTGTATTTCTTGATAAGCGCTTCAGCATCTTTGATACCTTGCTTTTTACCAGAAATTTCGCTTTCAAAGTTTTCCATCTCTCCAGATAGGTTTTGGATACGTGTTTCCAAACCTGCTACCTCATCCTCAAGATCCTCTACTTCCAATGGAAGTTCACCACGCATAGCGCGGATCTTGTCAATGCGTGAATCAATCAATTGAATGTCGAAGAGCGCGCGTAATTTTTCCTCTACGCTAACTCCTTTCTTGGCATCATCCCCTTCCATGAAGGCGAGACGCGGTGAAGATTTACTTGCCATGTCGTCTATTACTTCCTTATTATTTGGTTTCTCTTTTTCTGCAGGTCGATCAATTTTCGCAATAGGTGCGAATTTGATTCCTGGTTTTCCTGTTGGTGATGGTGGCGAAAAGATTGGATTCGCAACTGGCTTTGGGCCAGGTGGTGGAAGCGGAATTGCTGGCACTACAGGTTTTGCAGGCTCAACTGTTTTCGCGACCGGTGCATCCGCTTTCTTTTCAACCTTCGCAGCTGCAGGCTTAGGTGCAGGTGCAGGCGCCTTCTTGGTTGCAACCTCAACTTTCGGAGCAACTTTCGGTTCTGCCTTTTTTGCTGGAGCTGCTTTAACTGCTGGAGTTGCTTTTGCTACTGGGGCAGCCTTTTTAACTGGTGCTACCACTTTTTTAGCTACCACTTTAGATGCTGGCTTTGTTGCCGGTTTAGATGCTGGCTTAGACGCAGGCTTCGCTGTTGTTTTAGCAGGTTTTACCGGAGCCTTAGCTGCAGGTTTGACAACAGGTTTAGCAACTACTTTTGTAGCAACTTTAGCTTTCACCGGAGCAGCTTTCACCGCAGGTTTAGCTGCTTTTTTAGCAGGCGCAGCTTTGGTTGGCTTTGCAGCCACTTTAGCTTTTATAGGTGGTTTCGCAACCACTTTTGCTTTTACAGTTGGTTTCGCAACCACTTTTTTTGCAGGAGTAGCTACTTTTTTAGCAACCACTTTTTTTGCAGGAATAGCTACTTTTTTAGCAACTACTTTTTTAGCAGGAACGGCTTTTTTGGGAGCTACTTTTTTAGCAGCTACTTTTTTAGCGGGAACAGCTTTTTTTACAACTACACTTTTCTTCACTGGCTTTACAACTTTTGCCGCTTTTTTGGCTGGAACAGCTTTTTTCGCGGTTGGCTTAACAGCCTTTTTAGTTGCTGGCACTGGTTTAGAACTCTTTACTGGTTTGGCTGGTTTGGATACTGTTTTTTTAACGACTGGTTTAGCCGCTTTTTTTGCAGGAGCCTTCGCTTTTGACTTGGTCGCATTAGCAACCTTGCCTTTGGCAGATTTTATTGCTTTTTTCGCCATAGTTTCAGAGATAGTTAATGGGATTTGTAACCACCCCGGTTTTGTGGGTCGCGAAAATAGGAAATTTTTCTGCGAACCAAGCACTTAGGAGGTCAATTGTGAATTGTTCTGTTTCGAAATGGCCGATATCAGCGATTATTATTCGCCCATCAGCATCAAAAAACTGATGATATTTGAAGTCACTACTAATAAAAATATCGGCACCTTTCTGAATGGCCTTATCCAACAAAAAGCTTCCGGAACCCCCGCATATAGCGACTTTCGAAATGCTCTTTGAAATAGGTTTGGTGTATTTTACGCACCCGGCATTCATTTTATTTTTAAGAAAAGAAAGAAATTCTGAGGTTTCCATAGCGGTTGATAACTCTCCAATCATTCCTACCCCAATTTCTTCCCATTTGTTTTCCATTTGGGTTATTTCGTGCGCAACTTCTTCATATGGATGGGTAGCTCGCACTGATTTCATCACTTGATCGATTCGCCATTTTGGGCAAACGACTTCTATCTTGGATTCAGACTCTGTATGCCTTTCTCCTTTTGTACCCTTATGTGGATTACTCTTCTCAGTGGGCTTGAATGAGCCCAAACCCTCCGTTCTGAAACCACATTCAGAGTAGTTGCCAATATTCCCAGCACCAGCATCGAACATGGCATTCAGCACCTTGTCGGCATGATCGTGGGGAACAAAGATTACGATTTTATAAAGCTGTTCTTTTTTCGGATCGAGTATGGAGCAATTCGATAAGCCGAGTTTTTCAGCAATCATGCTATTCACTCCATCAATAACATTGTCAAGGTTTGTATGAAAAGATATGATGGCAATATCATGTTTTATAGCCTTGATAATGGTGCGTTCCACGTAGTTGCGTCCGGTGAATCGCTTTAATCCGCTAAATACAATGGGGTGGTGAGAGATTATCGTGTTAACACCGAGGCGTATAGCCTCATCTACTACATCTTCTGTGCAATCCAAGGAGATAACGGCTCCGTTTGACTTCATCTCAGGCGATCCTGTGATTAATCCGCTGTTGTCATAACTCTCCTGCAATGAATAGGGAGCCTTGCTCTCTAGAAATAAAAGGATTTCTTTAATTGTCATTGTTAACGCTTTTCTTTGCCAATCAACGATATTTGCCACATGAAGCTCGTCCAAATATTACTGATGCCATTTTCGTGGATCTACTCAGCAGTTCTGTTTGTGAGAAACTGGCTTTTCGACCATAATCTGCTCAAATCTACGAGAGGGAAGGCACAAACCGTAGTTGTTGGTAATTTATCTCTCGGCGGAACCGGAAAAACACCTCACTCATCTTTGATAATCCGCGAGTTATCAAGGCATTTCAGCGTAGCATTGCTCTCGCGCGGCTATGGCCGAAAGTCGAAGGGTTTTTACATGTTATCAACAGACTCAAAGGCTTCGCAAGTTGGTGATGAACCATTGTTGCTCAAAAAACAGAATCCAACCATCCCTGTCGCTGTTTGTGAAAATAGACTCGAAGGAATTGAGTTGATTTTGAAGGAAATACCTGAAACAAAGTGGGTAGTGCTCGACGATGCTTTTCAACACAGAGCCCTTAAAGGTGATGTGCATGTGCTTCTGACCGAATTTGAC
>CALRZB010000111.1:0-8565 GCA_943372555.1 Chryseobacterium gleum
TGGCTTTTGGCTTTTGGCTTTTGGCTTTTGGCTTTTGGCTTTTGGCTTTTGGCTTTTGGCTTTTGGCTTTTGGCTTTTGGCTTTTGGGGGATTAAAGTTAAATAGAAAATCTCTTGTTTTTTACATCAAAAGTCAACCATCAAACATCAGACATAGAAAGGTTAACCATCAAACATAAGAATCTGTTACTTCCCATATGAAATTTGTAATTCATCCTTTAGATACTTCGAAAACGATTGCTTGGGCGAGCGGAACCAGCACGGAGTTGTTCATTCATCCTGCAGATGGTAATTTTCAGAAGAGAGAATTTATTTTTAGAATAAGCACGGCAACAGTGGAAGCAGAGGAGACAAACTTCTCTGATTTTACTGGTCTCACTCGCATATTGATGATACTTCGTGGTAAACTGACATTGATTCATGAGGATCGGTATACGAAGGAGTTAAACGAATTTGACCAAGATACTTTCGATGGTTCGTGGAAAACAAAAAGTAAAGGAAGGGTTCAAGATTTCAACTTGATGTTTAATGATAGCTGCAAAGGAGAGGTAGAACATTACAAGCTTCTTTTGGACGCACAAAAAGAATTCATCAAAACAACAGAGAGACTTTTCTTTTTTGTTTACGATGGCATATTTCAAATAGAAGACACCACCGCAAAGTCAGGTGATTTAATCGAAGTCTTGGAAGCCCACAAGATAAGCTTGAAATGTATTGAGGAGGGGAATGTTATTGGCTGTAGGCTGTAAGCTTTAGGCTTTTGGCTTTTGGCTTTTGGCTTTTGGCTTTTGGCTTTTGGCTTTTGGCTTTTGGGAGATTAAAGTTAAATAGAAAATCTCTTGTTTTTTACATCAAAAGTCAACCGTCAAACATCAAACATAGAAAGGTCAACCATTAGACATCAAACATAGAAAGGTCAACCCTCAGTTCTGGTTTGTCTTTTGAATCTTCGTGATGTCGAACCCTTTGTCTTTTAGTCTTGTTAGAATTTCTTGGTATTTCGTTTCGTCCATGGTCGGCGTTCTCGAAAGTATCCAGAGATACTCTCTATTGGGATGTCCAACAACTGCGTAGCTATAGTCATCTGCTAAATCGATTATCCAATACTTTCCACGAAGAGGCCAAAAGAATTGAACTTTTAGTTTTGCATTGCCACTATTTTTTACAATAAATGCCTTTCCCTTGATATAAGATTGAGTGCCACCGCAGCCGCCTCTATTGCAGCGATTTTCCACAATGACATATCCTTTGTCGGTCATGGTGTATTCAGCAGTAGTGCAATTGCATCCTTGTTGAAATCGTTGAGGAAATGATCCGATTTCGTACCACTTGCCCATGTATTTGTTGATGTCAACAAAAGGTACTGTCTGAAGTTGTTGTGAAAATGCTCCTCCGGTTAGTAACGAAAATATTAACGTGATAAGTTTTTTCATGAAATAGTATATTCCTGTTTAATTGTCTTTAGTATTTGTGTCTAAAGTTTGATTCGTCGCTTGCTTTCTGAAAAGCTCAATATAGTAACCGATTTGGAGGAAGTCTCGACCGGTTTCATCGTTGATTTTGTAATCGAATTGTTTTAGATATCCAATTTGAATAGTCGTTCTTTTAGTTGGCTTGTAGCTAAATGCTACCAAAAGACGGTTTCGCTCGAAGTAAGGCTCATTATCTGTAAAGAAGATCTCATTGCTAATTCCAACTTGAAAAGGTTTGTAGCTTTCTTTTTCTTTACCAAAAGGATAGGATAGTGCAAGGCGATAGCGGAATCGGTTGCGATATCCATTGCTAGTGAAACGAAATTCTGTGCGATAGCGCTGTTCAATATTTATATTTCCTATAGCTTGAGATAACGCTACCTGCGGCCATATTCTAATTTCGTTATTGTTCTTAGGCAAAACAAAATCACCACCTTCTTTATACGTTTGATAGCTACCTGCACCTAGTGTTATCTTCAACGCCTTACTTGCCTTGTAATCTATCCCGCCTTTGTATTCGTAATAATGGAAGTCATTATAGAGTTTTAATGAACGAAGTTGTCCTTCCCCAAAGGCACTCCATTTATTATTCAAGGAATATTTTACGTTGAGAATGTTCCAACTGCCGAGGTCATTTGATTGCCCTATTAGGCTAATTGAATAGATACAAAATAGGAAAAAAAGGAAACCTGTTCTTTTCATAATTTCATTCAAAATAGCTAATATGTCCAGCTATATTGAATCACGAAATATCGCAACTATTAGTTGAATGTCAACTACAATCTATGAGATATCTCTAATCTTGCGGAGAAAAATGATCTCTAACCAATGCTTGCTTTTCGTTATCCGTCATTTTATCGGATGTTTCAATGTCGAATTTTATATCCTTAAAGTGGTGGTCTTTTTGTAGGTAATTATACAACTCAGATTTTGCATCTGTAGGACCGAAGAGAAGCACGTGATCGTATTTCAAAATCTCTTGACCTATTTCTTTATAATAGGCTTCATGCAATTGTTGCTCTTTAGTATGCATGTGATTTTCACCCTTGTGAATGGCTTCTTCTCTAACTTCAGGAGTAAATTTCGAATGGGTAGACCAACCCTCTCTCGCTGAAGAGGCGTCAAAGTAGTAAGCGGAGGAATGATCCAGCCATATTCCAAGATTTTTTTTCGTATTCATTTTTCTTCATTTAAATGGTTTTCCGAATGATCTTATGATGACGAAATTTTAGTCTCTCTTATTCCTTGAAGTTTTCAGGATTCAATGAAATAATGACTTCGTTTCTTCTGCCGATAAGTTGGTAAGGCGGATTGTAACCTAGAAATCTGAAATTACCGTAATAGGAAAGCCCTTTTTCTTTTAAGAGACCTTCGAGTATTATGCGTTGTTCATTTATTTTTTCGGTGTTTGCGAAGCCACCAAATTTGATTACAGCTACATATTCTGGCTCAGATGTTTTGAATGATATTTCTGAATTGTCTGGAATAGGAAGTTCCTCTTTTTTCATACCAGAGGGCATAACAAAAGCCATCGTCGAAATCGAATCGCCAATTTCCATGTGAACAGGCGATGTCATGGCAATGGATTGTTTCATATTGTTGCCGCCGAAAATATATGACGCTAATTGTCTAAACCCCGATGACCCGAGATCGCTGTATGACTTTAGATTTGATGTTACAAAGGCCATAGTTGCTGAAGGATAATATCTTATTTCGAAGTCGCCTTCTGTTCGAATCATCTGGAATGCCTGACTTTCTGTTTTGTTGGTTGACACTGTAGTAAATATTTGGAATGCTATAAATAGAACTAGAAGTACGGCTAAAACGATTATTGTAATTTTCATTAGAAAAGAATATGATTTATGTAAGATTAGTTTTTTTGATCAAATGGAGTGTTACAAATTTCATTTAAAAAGTTATATTATTCTCACTTTGAAGTCCTGGCTATGAGTCTTTCTTTCACACCATTTTCCCATTCTGTTTTTAGAATACTTAGAATGATACTGTCTCGACGACCACCGTCTATTGTGGGGAGATGATTTCGGAGAATACCTTCTTCTATACATCCGAGGTTTTTCATTGCTTTAATGCTTCTTGCATTTCGATTGTCAGCGCGGAATTCCACACGTTCCATATTCAATGTTTCAAATGCATATTCTAACAACAACAGTTTGCAATTTGGATTGACATGGGTTCCTTGAAATTCGGATCCATACCAAGTATATCCAAGTTGAAGAGTTTGAAATTGAAGTTGTATATCATAAAATCGGGTAGAGCCTGCATATTGCTTTTTCAGTTTGTCAAATACAATGAAAGGATACTCTTTTTTCAAATCACGAGCCTCAATGGCTTGCTCAACATACTTTGCAAGATCATTCTCATTTTGAATTTGCATCAAACTGTATTTCCAAATAGTTGGTTCTGATATAGCAAAGTGTCTTAGTAAAGCAATGTCATCGATTTGCAAAGGACGCAACTCAACAAATTCGTTTTCTAATATAATTTCTGTATCAAACATAATTCTTCACCTATTACCTAACACCTACTACTAACTACCAACTACCATCTTCAGTAATCAAAAGTCTTAACCATCGCCACCACACTGCCTCCCCATTCCACAACAGTAAATCCTTTTCTTGTTTTTTTCAAACTAGTTAGGTCCTGCAGTGGACATTGAATTTTATAAGAAAGTGGTTGAGTCAACATCATAACTCTGATAGTAGTTTCAGGTTTTGGTGTAATTATGAGTTCAGCTGATTTCTCATAATCTAAACCTGAGAAGTGTATCAAGTTGTAAGGATTGTTTTCCATTCGAGGAAGCCAGAACATGATGAATTCATTTGCTTCTCTGCGGTTAAGTCCGAGGTATGCGAGTTTTTCTTCTAGAAATGCTGCGGTTTCTTTTCCTGCAACAACGAATCCGTCGTTTGCGGTGAGCGCAGTATTTGGTTCTCCTTCCCAAAACAAGCCATAGTATTCCATACCTTTTTCATCCCATAAAGTGCCATCAGGTTCCGCAGTAACTTTCCATCCTGCCTCAGGATAGGAAGGATAAGTATGAATCAATTTACCGTCGTAGTTGAGCGATACGTTTATCTCTGTTTTGTTTTCAGGATATAGATAAATCAATGGTTTTAGAAGGACGTCTAGTGTATTAACTAGAATTTCCAATTGCAGTGTAGTACTCTCCTTAAGATTAATGGGAACATCTAGATTAGAATAGCCCACATAAGAGATGCGAAGAATGTACTCTCCATTAGAAACATCTTTCATTTCAAAAATACCATTTTCATCTGTAATTACACCTGATACAGTTACGCCATCTTTGATCAATATAGCTTGCGCATAAGCCATAGCTTCTTTTGTTGATTGATCAATTACTCGACCCCTAATAGTCGACTTTTCGCCAACTGAAGGCGCAGTCTCGATAGTCACCTTCCCATCTTCACAAGCTGTTGTTTTTTTACTCTCCTTGCATCCGATAAGTGTGATGAAAGAGAAAAGGATTATTGTGAAATGGAGGCGCATGGGTTGTTGGTTTTTGGCTGTTGGCTGATGGCTGTTGGCTGTTGGCTGTTGGCTGTTGGCTGTTGGCTGTAAGGAAGAGAAAGTTATAAAAAAAAGCTCTCCTTTTACATCAAAAGTCAACCATCAAACCTCAAACCTCAGAGACGCGGTAGGTGATTTCGGGCCACTTATTTAGTTGGGTGATTAGATCATTTGTTAGTGTCACTTTGTTGTATGCTGTGCTTGGCAATGTGAGCTCAGTACCTTCTGCATTGCGCACTTTGAAACGTACTGTAGTTTTGCCGTTGCCATTGGGTAGCGTGCTACTAATTGTTTCTACAAATTCATTGGTAATGCTATTCAAGTCGATAGAGATGTTGAGATACCTCGCCATCTTTTCTCGAATCTCAAACAAAGGTTCAAGCCTATTGATCTTAAATTCTAATGCTTTGTCTGCGTCAGCACCGAAACGTTTTGGTTGTATCCTTCCAACTAAAAATAAGAAACTACCTTTCTGCAAGAGGTGACGGTATTTCAAATAGTCTTCTCCGAAAAGAATGAATTCAAAACTATTATCATAATCTTCCATCTTGAAAGTACCAAATGGTTTATTGCTCGCTCTTGCAATTTTCTCTTGCACATCAGTGACCATTCCCGAAAGTTTCAACTCACGGTTTTTGTTCACTTCCATATCTTGCAATAAAGTCAATCCGCCTTCACTACAGAAGCTTTTTATTTCCAAAGCATAATCATCCATCGGATGTCCACTTATGAACATTCCCACCACTTCTTTTTCTTTCGAAAGTTGTGATAATGTATCCCACGGTTCTACTGCAGGCGCAGCTGGCTGAGGCATTGCAGCTTCTTCCATGTCGCCAAATAATGATGCTTGTGATGAATTTTTACTCTCACGAATAGAGTTGGAATACTTGAGCAATGTTTCAATAAACGTATCACTCTTTCCATCAGGTGCAAAGAATGCAGCGCGTGAAATGTTAAATGCATCTAAAGCTCCCGCAAGAGCCAAACTTTCCAATACTTTTTTGTTTCCCGCTTTCGCATCAATGCGCTCCATGAAATCAAAAACACTAGCGTATGGGTGATCGATTCGTTCTTTGACAATACTCTCTACCGCGTTTTCGCCAACTCCTTTTACAGCAGCCAAACCAAAACGAATTTCTCCTTTTTTATTTACAGAGAACATAGCATTCGATTCATTGACATCAGGTCCAAGAACAGGAATGTTTTGTTCTTTACATTCTTGCATAAAGAATGTCACTTGCTTAATATCACTCAAGTTATTACTCAATACAGAAGCCATATATTCTGCGGGATGATGGGCTTTCAAATACGCGGTTTGATAAGCCACCCAAGCATAACATGTAGAGTGAGATTTGTTGAATGCGTAACTCGCAAATGCTTCCCAGTCGGTCCAAATTTTTTCAAGTTTATCTGCTGGATGACCTTTGGCCATAGCACCATCCATAAACTTGCCTTTCATTTTATCAAGTACATCCTTCTGTTTTTTACCCATCGCTTTACGCAAAACGTCTGCCTCACCTTTAGAGAAGCCAGCAAGTTTTTGCGAAAGCAACATCACCTGCTCTTGATAAACGGTGATACCATATGTTTCCTTCAAGTACTCTTCCATATCTGGCAAGTCGTATGTGATAGGCTCTGTGCCATGCTTACGACGAATGAAGCTTGGGATATATTCTAGAGGACCTGGACGATAAAGGGCGTTCATCGCAATAAGGTCATCAAAAACAGTAGGCTTAAGTTCCTTGAGGTACTTTCTCATTCCATCACTTTCATATTGGAATATCGCTTTGGATTCGCCGCGTTGAAAAAGTTGAAAGGTCTTTTCATCATCCAAAGGAATAGCATCAATATCTATTTCGATTCCCTTGGTTTGTTTAACAAGTCGAATAGTGTGTTTGATCAAAGTAAGTGTCTTCAATCCTAAGAAGTCCATCTTGAGAAGACCTGCACTTTCTACTACACTGTTGTCGAATTGTGTACACCACATGTCGCTGTCCTTTGCAAGAGCAACAGGAACGAAATTGGTAATATCGTCTGGTGTTATAATTACACCACAAGCATGTGTTCCAGTATTGCGAACAGATCCTTCGAGGATGTTCGCCATTTGAAGAACTTTACCCTCAAGCGTAGCGCTCTTATAAATCTCACGAAGTTGTTTGGCATTCACCAAATCATCTCCACTTAATTTAGAAGATAGTTCTTTGTCATCGTATCTAAATAAATCAGAAAGATCTCCATCTGGAACAAGCTTAGCAATTCTATCAGCGTCTGGCAATGGAAGTTCAAATACACGACTAGCATCACGAATCGATGATTTGGCAGCCATTGTACCATAGGTGATGATTTGCGCCACCATGTTGTTGCCGTACTTATTTCGTACGTAGTTAATCACTTCTTCTCGACCTTCATCATCAAAGTCGATATCGATATCGGGAAGGGATACACGCTCAGGATTCAAGAAACGCTCAAAGAGGAGATTGTACTTGATCGGGTCAACATTGGTAATATTAATGCAATAGGCAACAGCACTACCCGCAGCAGAACCACGGCCTGGACCAACAGATACTCCGAGTCTTCGAGCTTCATTACAGAAATCCTGTACAATCAAGAAGTAACCGGGGTAACCACTGTTTTCAATGGTCTTCAACTCGAATTCAAGTCGGTCTTGAATTTCAGGTGTTATTTCGGGATAACGTTTTTTCGCACCTTCAAATGTGAGGTGACGCAAGAAGGCATTCTCACCGCGTTTGCCGCCATCGACAGCGTCTTCTGCATTTTGAAATTCTAAAGGAATGTCAAATTTTGGAAGAAGGACTTCTCTTGCGAGTTTATATGTTTCGCATTTTTGTTCAATCTCAATTGTCGTGCTCAACGCAGCAGGAAGATCTCTAAACAACAAGTGCATCTCTTCAGGAGACTTGATGTAGAATGAATTGTTTGGGAATCCAAAACGGAAGTCTCTTCCTCGCTTTCCAATGTATTTGGAAGGCTTAGAAACATACTCGCCTTCCTTCACACACATCAACGCATCTTGTGCTTCCGATTGTTCTTTGTCTGCGTAATAGTTGCTATTAGCAGCAAAGTACTTCACGTTATGTTTTTCGCAGAACCGAATAAGTGTTCGGTTTACAACATCTTCTTCTTCTAATCCATGACGATTCAATTCAGCATAGAAATCATCGCCAAACATTTCTTTCCACCAAAGGAAAAGTTCTTCTGCTTTTTCTTCACCAACATTCAGTATTGTCCAAGGAATTTCTCCCCAAACAGAGCCTGATGTCACAATAAGGTTTTCTTTATACTGCATCAATAGATCTCTGTCTATTCGAGGCACATAATAGAATCCACTTGTGTAGGCGATTGAAGAAAGCTTTGCTAGATTATGATATCCGGCTTTATTTTTTGCAATAAGTACAATTTGAAAACCATCGTCCTTATTGGTTTTGTCTTTATGGTCTTTGCAAAGATTAATCTCGCATCCAACAATAGGTTTGATTTCGCTTTTAATGGCTTCAGAAACGAATTGGAAAGCGGCCATCATATTG
>CALRZB010000112.1:0-8559 GCA_943372555.1 Chryseobacterium gleum
GTCACCTTCGTTGGAAACAAACCCTAGAGCTTTGCTTTTCCAAAATCCACGGATGTACGTGTTGAAACCTTGCACAGCTTCGTTATAATCCGAACGTGACTTTTTAACTCTATTTTCAGTTCCTTCTAAAGAAGCTTGGAGCATTCCAAAGTTTTGAGTCGATTTAATCTCTGGATATCTTTCAAATATGATAGAGATTGATCTATTCAATGTTTCAGCATGCTTGTCCATTTCGGCTGGGGTAGTAGCGTTAGAGATTCCAGCGCGAGCATTTGTTACTTCTGTAAGGATCGCTCTTTCGTTTTCAGCAGCACCCTGAACAGTAGAAACTAAGTTTGGAATCAAATCCGCACGACGTTGGTATTCACTTTGAATATCCGCCCATGTGCGATTTACATTTTCTTGTCTTTCAACTGCTCCATCATAAACACTTGTTCCATAAAAATAGAACAGGGCAAAACCACCTCCTACAAGTAGGAGTAGAATACCGACAGAGACAACTAGATTTTTCATTTTTCTTTTTTTCTTGATTTATTGTGTAAATATTGTTCTTTTTTTTAATTCTCTTCTTGAAAATCAAAATTTTAGAATCCTTTATGAAATTTGATCAAAGCTTCTTTTAATAAAAGTAGTCAAGTCTTCACCTTTGAGCAATCCTTTCGCTAGTAAAGCGAGGTCGATAGCTTGCTTTGCTGAAGCTTTTCCTTCGTCATTTCCTGAAAGAATTTTCTCCATTAGTGGATGATTTCCATTAGCAATCAAATCATAGCTTTCAGGCAGTTGACCATAGAAACCAGCACCACCGCCCATGGCGCTTTGTTCCTTCATTCGACGCATGAATTCGTTTTGTGTTACAACAAATGGAGCTTCACTAGCGCTTAGACTTTCTATTTTAACTACATATTTTTTTGAATCTACCAATGAAGAAACAAGTTCTTTAACGGTTGTTTGTTGCTCGTCACTCAACGTAATCGGCAATGCGTCGGTATTTTCAATGAGCTTATCTATAACGTCAGCATCAACACGCTTAAATTTCACATCTTGGTTTTTCATTTCAATTTGCGAAATGAAATGAGAGGCAAGTGGGCTATCAAGAATAATTACTTCATATCCGCGTGAGCGTGCATTATCGATAAACGAATGTTGCTCTTGTGCATGGTTTGCATAAAGCAATACGATGTCACCATTTTTATCTTTTTGAGTATCTTTTACTTTATCCTTCAACTCATCCAAAGTATAGTACCTATCGTCGGTTGTTTTGTAAAGAGTAAAGGCTGCTGCCTTTTCAGCAAACTTTTCTTCTGTAAGAATTCCGTATTGAATGAAGACTCCGATATCATCCCATTTCTTTTCAAAATCAGGACGATCATTGTTGTACATACTCAACAATTTGTCTGCTACTTTTTTGGTAATGTGTGCAGATATTTTCTTGACATTTCCATCTTCTTGAAGGTAGCTTCGGCTAACGTTTAGTGGGATATCCGGAGAATCTACCACCCCATGAAGCATAGTCAAGAACTCTGGAAGGATGTTCTTTACTTCATCCGTAATAAACACTTGATTGCAATAAAGCTGAACCTTGTTTTTTGAAATTTCAAATTGATTTTTCAACTTAGGGAAATAGAGAATCCCAGTAAGATTGAAAGGATAATCAACATTGATATGTATGTTGAACAAAGGCTCCTCATAAGTCATTGGATATAGTTCATGGTAGAAATCTGAATAATCTTGATCTACCAAATCCAAAGGCTTTTTAGTCCAAGCTGGAGTGGGGTTGTTGATGATATTTTCTACTTGAACTTCGGTACGTTTAACACGATCGTTTTCATCCTTTTCACCAGATGGATCCTCTTCATATTTCGTGCGCATTCCGAATTGAATGTTCACCGGCATGAATTTGCAATACTTCATAAGAATGCCTTCAATTCGGCTTTCTTCCAAAAATTCAACAGAATCTTCTGCGATGTGAAGTATGATGTCGGTTCCAGGAGTTGTCTTGTCTGATTTGCTTAAAGTATAGTTAGTCGTACCATCACACTCCCAGCGCACTGCTTCGGCGTCTTTCTTGTGAGAAAGTGTGTTGATTTCAACTTTAGCGGCTACCATAAATGCGGAATAGAAGCCCAGACCGAAGTGTCCTATTATTTGAGCGTCTTTGTATTTTGAAACGAATTCTTCGGCTCCACTAAATGCAATTTGATTGATATATTTTTCAACCTCTTCAGCAGTCATTCCAATACCGTTGTCGCTAACAGTGATTGTTTTATTTTCTGCATCAATTGCTACTGAAACTTTCAAATTGCTTGAATCTGAAGAGATTTCACCGATAGAAGAAAGTGTTTTAACCTTGTTACACGCATCTACAGAGTTGCTGACCAACTCACGAAGGAAAATTTCATGATCAGAATAAAGAAACTTTTTGATAATAGGGAAGATGTTCTCTGTTTGAACTGATATAGTACCTTGTTGCATAGTATTAGAATAATTTGAAGCGTCGTTGTCAACGGTTGTGCCAATGCTGTATTTGTGACAAGGTGTCTAGAAAATACGGGTTTTACAGAATTTTTGACAGAAAAAACCCCCGATCGTTATCGAGGGTATTTCATAAACCTTAACCAAATTAGGTATTTAAACCAAAAACCAAAACTTTCTGAGAAGTTTGTGGTGTCGCTTCTTCCAAACGACGTGCCAAAGGTACTACGCTAATTCGCCTAAAGCAATACAGTCCATATCAATTGATGATATATTAACATTGGTTATAGTGTTGGGAAGCCCGTCATTCCAAGGTATTCTGACTTTTATATAGTTGTCAGTGAACCCACTAATCATCTCTTCATCTTTTTCAGATTCCCATAAAACTTTTCTTTCTTTTTGTAAAAACTCAGAGTAGAAAGCTCTCTTTTTCTTCTCACTCATGATGCGAAGAATCTTATTTCTTTCGAAACGTGTTTCCATAGGAATAACCTCTGCAATGCGCAGGGCTGTTGTATTGTCACGTTCGCTGTAAGTAAAGACATGGAAATAGGAGGCAGGCATTTCAGAAAGAAACAATTGAGTCTCTTTAAAAAGTTCTTCTGTTTCTCCAGGAAAACCAACTATTACATCAATACCAATGCACGCATCAGGCATTAATTGTTTGATGCGTTCGATTCGATTTCGATAAAGTTCTGTTCTGTATCTTCTTCTCATTGCTTGCAAAATGGTATCGCTACCACTTTGTAGAGGGATGTGAAAATGAGGCATGAACTTCTTTGACTTAGAAACAAATTCAATGATTTCATCAGTCAACAAATTGGGTTCTATGCTGCTAATGCGGTAACGTTCGATGCCAGGAAGTCCATCCAATTGCTTAACTAAGTCGAAAAAATTTTCTCCGTTTGGAGTTCCGAAGTCACCAATATTAACCCCCGTTAGAACAATTTCCTTTGCACCATCATCAATCGCTTTTTTCGCTTGAAGAATGGTTTCTTCAATAGTTGCGCTGCGACTTCTGCCTCTGGCAAGAGGTATAGTACAAAATGCACAGAAATAATTGCACCCATCTTGCACTTTGAGAAAAGTTCTAGTGCGGTCGCCTCTACTATATGAGGGAATAAATTGCTTTACATCTTTAATTTCACCGGCTTCAATCTGGGTGCTCGAATTTGATTCTGCCTTTTCAACATAATCAACGATATTGAATTTTTCGTTCGCCCCGAGAACAAGACTTACTCCTTCTATAGAGGCAATTTCTTGCGGTTTCAATTGAGCATAGCATCCGATAACAGCTACATAGACACCTGGGTTTTGTCGAATAGCACGACTCACGATGTTTCTGCATTTTTTATCAGCTTGATCAGTAACGCTGCAAGTGTTTATGACAAGTACATCAGGATTTTGTTCCATTTCAACACGCGCATAACCAGACTCTCTGAAATGACGGGCTATAGTGCTCGTTTCAGAGAAGTTTAGTTTACACCCGAGTGTATGGAAAGCTACCTTTTTGTACTGATTCATTTATTTATTTGTCGAAGGATCAGCTTTTAAAGGTGTTTTCGCCGCAGGCTGTTTATTAGGTTGAGCGTTTGGAGCTTGACCAGAAACTTTAGAATTAGAAACCTTAACAGGTTGCACTTTTTTCAATGTGCAGTCGCCATTTTCACATGGTAGAGGATTTCCTGAGGCGTCTAGCTGAATGAAGGTTCCGCTAGAGTATCTGAATGAGCGTGCTTGTCCATTAGATCCCTCCTTTGGAGTAATTGAAATTATGGTGCTATCCGCGTTGAAAGCCCATTTTCCTTCTGTAGAAATACCTTTTTCTTCTGCCTTTCCAATTTTCTTTTCACGGTACATGGCGTTTCCTGAATTGGTTATTGTAAGGATGACTTTATTCAACTTACAATCAGTGCAGGGGTAATCAGCCATGAATGTTCCTAGAACATCCAAACTTTTTTGGCCAGTTAATGCGATACTTGGAATGTTTCCTTGTGCATTTTTGGTAGTGTCAGAACTTGAGGTCTGACCTTCGGTAGTTGGGTTGTTTGCATTATTGCATGCAAATAGACCTAGCATTGCTGCTGTATAGAGGATTTTTTTCATTTTAAAATTTGTAATTGCAAGGTGCAAAATTAAGGAACTTAATCTATTCGCTTAATCATTCTTAAATTATGTGAGTATTGACCAGTTTCAATATTGAAAATTCCTTGGTGGTCAAGCTTATCGAGACGCACTTTTCCAGAGGCATGAATGATAGACTTAATTGAAGAATCTTTTTGTGCGATAACAATACCTACGTGGGTTATTTTTCCTTCACTATTATCAAAGAAAGCGAGGTCACCTGTATTTGCTTCATCAAGAAAAGTTACATCAGCTCCGACTTGCGCTTGCTGCCATGCATCTCGCGGCAATGATTTTCCGCTAATTCTATAAACGAGTTGTGTAAAACCAGAGCAATCGATTCCCATTAAAGTTCGACCTCCCCATAGGTATGGCGTATCTAAAAATATCATGGCACCCAGGGCAATGTCCGTAGGTACCGCAGTATTGATTAGTTCTTGAGCAGAAGTAGAGAATATGTGTTTGCCTGCGCTAAAGGTAGTTTCGTTTACCTTATTAATATAGGCTCCTGAAGGTAAGAAGGCAAAACCATCGCTTTGGTTTCTCACGACGAAGAGAGGTGCGGTATTTACAATCGGAGCGGCAGGAGGAATGGAATCTATTAGTTCTATTTGTTTTTTATCTACCCATCCCTCATAATTGTCATGGTGTAATTTAACCATGTACCATTTTTCGTTGGAGTCTAGTATCTCCATAGTTTCTCCAAAAAGCACTTGATTGACCATTTCGCTGCGGTCAGAGGGTTCTTTTCGCATTGGAATTACGGAAAGTGTGCAAATAGCTTGATTATTCATTTTTGGGTATTGAGTGTCAAATATCGGGATTTAATAAGAGGTTTCGGGTATGAACCACAGTTTCATTTCGACGAATATTGATATTTCTTCTACGAATTTGTTAAATCTTTAGATTAAATTTGGAAATTCGTAGACGAATACACTATATTTGTCGACGGAAAACAACTATTCGTCTACATACCTCTAAATGAGGACTTACACTTACACTTTTTTTTAACAACCTAATCTTTAACAATGAAACATTCTACGTTTCCATCAAAAGGATCTGCTCGAGTTGCCATTCTACCGGCGCCTCGTCAGATAGCGTTTTCTGGTTTGTTTAAGCGAGCTATGTTGCTTGGGGGGATCCTCCTTGGGCTTCTAGCTGTTAATTCTGCTAATGCTCAGGCAACAGCAAGTCTTAACGAACAAGGGATTATTCAACTTCCAACGAATGAGCCTTTGAGTGCGACTTACAAATTTGACATTTCATCATTGCACTTCAGCAATGATCAGGAATTGATCGATTTTGTATCAGCAAAGGTGAGCCCCAACTTTCAGTTGCGCGCCCTCCCTTCTCAAGGCAAAGCTACTCTAATGTTGAAGCTTGCTGTTCAGCCTAGCTGGACTGTAGCTGACTGGAACGCTCATCTCGCTTCTGTATGTGCTGCCAACCCGGTAAGACAGAACTAACCCCAACCAAAACAAAACAGAAAATGAAAAATTTCTATAATTCAATTAAAATTGCTGTTCTTGCTTTGTGTTGCCTTTGGTCTATCCAAGGTTCTGCTCAATTGCAAGTTAACAATGCTGTAACTGCTACTGATCTGGCGAATCAAATCGTTGGTTCAGGTGTTACCGTTTCTAATGCACAAATTCTTGGTGCACCGAACGGTTTTGGTATTTTCACTGATGGAAATACTACAAATATTGGTCTTACCAATGGAGTACTTCTTACGACTGGAAACACGTCTGAAGCAAGCGGAAACGCTAGTGGAAACGATGCTTCAACCAATGTAAGTAGTGTTTATCATGGTGATTCTGATTTGGCAGCTATCTCAGGCTGGAACATCCAGGATGCTTGCGTTTTGACATTTGATTTCGTTGCTGAAAGCGACCAAATCACTGTTCAATACGTATTCAGTTCAGAAGAATACAACGAATATGTTTGTTCACAATTCAATGACGTTTTTGGATTTTTCGTGAGTGGCCCAAACCCCCTAGGCGGAAGCTATGCTTCTCAAAACATTGCTCTAGTTCCTTCAACTAACCTGCCTGTTTCTATCAATACTATTAATAATGGTAGTGCTGGCAGTGAAGGTTCTGCTGAAAATTGTCAATCGCTTTTAAATTCTGCACATTACATTAATAATGCAGGTGGAACAACAATCGAGTACGATGGCTTTACCGTTATTCTTACTGCGGTTGTAAACATCGTTCCAGGCGAAACGTACAATTTCAAATTTGCTATTGCAGACGTTTCTGACGGTCTATTGGATTCTGGTGTATTTATCAAAGGAAGCAGTTTCTCTGTTTTCTTGTGCCAAGCTGGTGCTTTGCAATTTGTAAGTCCTTTTAATGGTCTTGTATGTTCAAATGATGAAATCGCTGATGTTGTATCTGTATCAACTTCATCTATGGCTGATGGCGATACTTATGCATTCCTTCTTACTTCTTCTACCGGTGAAATTCTAGATATGAATTCTACTGGTACTTTTGATCTTTCTAGCTATGCTGATGGTCAATTCCTAATTTATGGTCTTTCTTATGATGGTATCGTTTCTGTACCTTCGGTTGGTGGCAATATTGCTGATCTTTCAGCGGCTAGCGACGAAGGTTGTTTCGAATTGACTTCACCACTAACAGTTGCTAAAACTGAGTGCACAGAGGCTCCTTCATTGGCTTGTCCACCATCTGTTTCTGTACAATGTCTTTCAGACGTGCCTGCTCCAGACGCTTCTGCAGTTCTAGTTTATGCATCACAATGCGGAACTGGTATTGCTGAGTGGGTGAGCGACGCTACAGAAGGCGGTGCTTGTTCAGGTGTTATTATTCGTACATATTCAGCTACAGATGATTGCGGTAACATTGGTTATTGCACTCAATCTATTAGCTATTTGGATACTGAGGCTCCATTCTTAGTTTCTGCTGAAGCAGAAGTTTCTATCGAATGTGGTCAAGAAGATATGATTCCTTCTATCACTGTAGGTGACTACTGTGATGAAATGGTTGAAGTATCTTATGAGGATATGAATATTGTTGAAGAAGGTTGCAACCGTTCTTTTGAGCGTGTTTATACTTTCACTGACAACTGTGGTAACACAGGTTCATTCACACAATACATTTCTGTTGGTGACAACACTGCTCCAGTTATTAACGGAGTGCAAGAAGTAATCAATGTTCAATGTATCGACGAACTTCCTGCAGCTGCAGAAGCTTTCGCTACAGACAACTGTGATGAAAATGTTGAAGTTCTTGTATTCGGTGCTGCAACTGGCAACACTACTTCTGAGTGCGTACTTTCTACTGCATTCGGTCCTGGTGATGACTGGTCTTTCTGGACCCAAAGCCTTTTTGAAGCTGGTATCACTAGCTCTTCAAACTTCCATTTTGATTCTAACGGTGGTCGTTTTGATCAATTTGGTGATGGTTCTGCACACCTTTATGGTACTGTAGTAAATAGCGTAAACTCTAATGAGACTTTTGCTCTTGATATGTGGTTTGAAAACGCTGCAGATTGGAATACTTGGTCTGCAATGGGTCGTAACTACAAAGATGATCTTAACTGCGCTACTCCTTCGCAACTTTTCGAAGATTGGACTTACTATGAAATGGTAAACAATCTCTCTGTTGCAGTTGGTGGTGGCGATCTTAACGGAGTTCTTCTTCAATTCCAACACATGCCAGTAAATAAGTACTTCGGTTTCCAAATCGGTCAAGGTGCTAACAATAAAAACTGCGGTGATGGTCTTTCTGGATGGTTCTTCTACACTGGTTTTGACAACTGTGAACCAATCTCTGGTCATGGTGATATCAACGTTGATGTAGAATGTGAGCCTTCTAACGAAGAAAACATTTGCTCTACTGAGTATTCATACATCTATAGTGCTGTTGACGCTAGCGGAAACTATTCTTCTATCGTTCAAACAATCGTTATCGAAGATACTACTGCTCCTGAATTCGTTTATTG
>CALRZB010000113.1:0-8547 GCA_943372555.1 Chryseobacterium gleum
CTGGTTCTACTGTTGTTGACCCTAACGGTAAAAAAGCATTGATCGACTTGGCCAACGCTATTGAAAATGAAGTAGATATGGAAATAATCGTTGAAGGTCACACGGATACAGATAAATTCTCTTCTTCGACCTATCCGAAGGACAACTGGGACCTGAGCGTGCTTCGCGCTACGGAGGTGATTAAGATATTGACTGCCAACAGTAACATCAAACCTGCGATGCTTAGCGCCGCTGGTAGAAGTGAGTACCATCCAGTCAATGCAGCGGATAAAGCGAAAAACCGCCGCATCGAGATCATCCTTCAGCCAAACCTCGGAGAACTCTACAAACTAGTGGGTGGCGAATAATCGCGCCTCCTCCGCTAACCTATTACACCACTATCTCACTATATTTGACCACCTCAAGAATGAGTTGGAAGGATTGTGTTGTAGATAATAAAGTAATCAAATGGGATGTACAAGTTGTGGTTCAAAAGATAATGGTCTACCGACCGGCTGTAAGAATAACGGTGCATGTGGCACATACGGATGTAACAAATTAGATGTCTTCGATTGGCTAGCAGGGATGGAACTGCCGCTCGGTCAGAAAGCATTTGATATTGTGGAAGTTCGTTTCAAAAACAGCAGAAAAGCTTTTTATAGAAATGTAAATAACCTGGAATTATTCCCAGGTGATGTCATTGCCGTGGAGGCTTCTCCTGGTCACGACGTGGGCGTGGTGTCTATCACCGGCGAACTCGTGCGTGTCCAAATGAAGCACAAGGATGTCAAAGACAACTTTGAAATCCGCAAGGTCTACCGCAAAGCAAAAGAAGAGGATATCGAAAAATGGCAAGAGGGAAGTAAACTCGAGCAAGAAACGATGATGAAGGCGCGAACTATCGCTCGCGAACTCGACCTCCAAATGAAAATCAGCGATGTGGAATATCAAGGGGATAAAAGCAAGGTGACTTTCTTTTATACCGCCGAAGACCGCGTCGATTTCCGTGAATTGATTAAGCGCTACGCTGAAAATTTCAAAGTGAAAATCGAAATGCGCCAAATCGGTTACCGCGTTGAAGCAGGCCGCCTAGGTGGTATCGGTTCTTGCGGTCGCGAACTCTGCTGCTCGTCTTGGTTAACCGACTTCCGTTCAGTTTCTACTGGCGCGGCTCGCTACCAACAGTTGTCGCTCAACCCTTCTAAACTTGCCGGCCAATGCGGAAAGTTGAAGTGCTGCCTCAACTATGAATTAGATCAATATGTGGAAGCTTTCAAAGATCTTCCTAGCACGAATATTCGACTCAAACTTCCGAAAGGAACCGCCTCGCATTTCAAGACTGATATCTTCAAACGTATCATGTTCTACATCTACGATGCTCCAGGTGAAGCGCCATTCCCACTTTCTATCGATGCTGTAAAAGAGATCATCGAGATGAACCGTCAGGGAATTGCAATCGACGATGTGGAAGATTTCATGGCAGAAGAAGTGGAAGTAGAAGAAACAGACTTCGCTCAAGTAGTGGGTCAAGATTCACTTACACGTTTCGATCAAAAACGCCGTCCGAAAGGAAGAGGCAATCAACGTGGCCGTGGTCGCAACGATAATCGCCCTCGCCCGCAAGGTCAAGGACAACAAGGGCAGGGACAAGGACAAGGTCAGCCTCGCAACAACCCACGTCCAAACAATCCGAGACCAAATAATCCACGTCCACAACAACCGCGTCCAGAAGGTCAAGGTGGTGCGGAAGGTGGACAACAAGGTCAACAAGGACAAGGACAACCTCGTCAACAAGGCCCACAGCGCGGCGGACAACGTGGTGGTCAAGGAAATCGCAGACCAAATCCGAATCAGAACAAGGGCGCGAATCCGAACCAGAATAAACCAAACGACAACAAACCTCAAGGAGGCGAAGCATAACATGAAATCATCATTGCTTTATATCTTTTTGTCGCTCTTCACCATCACGCTTTTCACATCATGTGATAACGATGTGGTGTATGAAGAAAATGCGGAAATCGCCGGTGCATCATGGAATCAGCACGATGGCAAATTTTTCGAATTCGACATTGAAGACACCTTGAAGCTCTATGATTTTTATGTCAACGTGCGCAACAGTGAAAGCTATGCGTACAGCAATTTGTATGTGTTTGTAGAAATGGAATTTCCGAATGGAAAAAAGAGCATCGATACACTCGAATGTCCACTAGCCGATGCCGCTGGAAACTGGTATGGTAGCGGCCTAGGAGATATTTACGACAACAGAATTAAAATGTACAATGCACCACGAAGATTTCCATTAGGAGGTCATTACAAAGTGGGCATTTTCCAAGCGATGCGCACCGAAAATCTCGATGGGATTTACGATGTTGGATTTAGACTTTCTAATTCGAAATAGAAACTATTCGTGCAGTTCAAAGATGTCATAGGACAACAAGAAGCGAAAGAGCGCATGCTCCACTCTTACAAAGAGGGAAGACTCGCGCACGCTATCATGTTGCTCGGTCCTGAAGGTTGTGGCAATCTTTCATTGGCTTTGGCCTTTGCACAATTTCTTTCTTGCACCAATAAAAGCGAAACAGATTCTTGCGGCACATGTCCGCAATGCCGCAAGCATAGCAGCCTTCAGCATCCCGACTTGCATTTCTCTTTTCCTTATTTCAATAAACCAAAAGGAGAAGTCTCAAGTCCTGAAAAAACCAATTCAGGCGACTACGGCACCGAATGGCGCGAAGCATTGTTAGAATCTCCTTATTTAGGAATAGAACATTGGCGTACGAAAATTACCAAAGACAATAAAGTATTCATGATGGGTGTGGCGGAAGCTGAGCACATCGTGCGAAGGTTGTCATTGAAGAGTTATGAAGGCGGACACAAATACATGATTGTTTGGTTGCCCGAATACATCAAGCCCGACACAGCTAATAAGCTCTTGAAAACACTAGAAGAGCCTCCAGAGGGAACGCTTTTCATTTTTGTTTCAAACTCCATCGAACGCATACTTCCAACAGTACAGTCGCGTGTTCAAATTCTACATATTCCGAAATTAACGGACGAGGATATTAAGGCGGAATTAATTTCACGCAACATCCCAGAGGTAACTGCCACGGGCATTACACACTATGTCGATGGCAATTGGTGGAGAGCATTATTGCTTTCAACATCAGAAGATCCGAATCAATTTTTCAGTGCACAATTCATCCAGTGGATGCGCAATTGTTACTCAAAAAATATCACAGAAATAATTCGTTGGGCCGACGAGATGCACAAGTTATCTCGTGATGATCAGAAAGAATTTTTGATGTACGCGCTCGATCAGATTCGTCAAAATTTAGTCTTGAATTACGCCGGCACCGAGCTCGCGCGAATGAATGCAGAGGAAGCAGAATTTTCTAAAAAGTTCAGTGTTTTCATCAACGAAAAAAACGCCGAAAACCTCATGGACCTCATCAGCGACGCCCACAGCGACATCAGCCGCATGGCCTACTCCAAGATGGTGCTAACGGATCTTTCGTTTAAGGTGCATTATCAACTGAAGGCATAGAAGTACGAAGTGTTGAGTACGGAGTACGCTTTTAGTACGAAGGGTTGAGTACGGAGTACGCTTTTAGTACGAAGGGTTGGGTACGGAGTACGGGGAGAAGGATGAAGATTTGAGTACGATTTAAGTACGAAGATTTGAGTACGGAGTACGATTTGAGGGCTGAGGATTTTAGTGTGAGAATACGTTTGGTATTCTTGAATATTCCAGAATAATTTATTCCTTTTATATTCCAAATGCCCAGCATTAATTGCGGCATGTTTGGATATGAAAATCTGTCGATATACCACAAAGCGAAAACATTAAATCAAGAGATACTTAGATTTAATGAAGCTAATACTGTTCTACCCTATTATATCAAAAATCAAATGGGACGGGCCTCTCTGAGCGTAATGCTCAATATTGCTGAAGGCGCTGGCAGATATACTAAAAATGATCGAAGACATTTCTATGTAATGTCAAGAAGCTCTTTATTTGAAACTAGCGCAATTATTGACCTGCTATTCTCCACTTCAAAAATTTCCAAAGAACAAAACGATAAATGGATCCATCAAATGGAAGAACTCTCCAGAATGCTCTATTCACTAATAAAAACCCTAGAAGAAAAATAACCCAACACTAAACCGTACTCCGTGCTAAATCCTCCGTACTAAAATCGTACTCCGTACCCGCCCCTCCGCACTTCTCGCCGTACCCCGTACTCAAACCTTCGTACTATTTAACTACCACTCCCTTTTCGTAAGTCTGCCTAAGTACCACCTTGCCAGTCTTCTCATCATAGCTAGTGTAAAGCCCGTGGCGCTTGTTGTTTAGGTATTCGCATTCTTCTATAACTCGTCCTTGTTCGGAGTAGATGATGGACTTGCCGTTGAGTTTTCCTTCTTTGTATGAGCACGTGCGCATAGGACCACCGAAGTCGTAGAAATACTCCCACTTGCCGTTTGGTTTTCCGTTTTTGTAACTGCCTTTACTCACTAGTCTGCCGCCCGCATTGTATGTCTCCGCAGGACCGTTCATTTCGCCGAGCTTGTTGTACGTTTCTTTCTTCTCTGGGCGACCTTGTTCTGTCCAGTACATCCACTCGCCTGTCTTCACATCATTGAACCATGAGCCAGTGTAAGTGCGCACGCTGTTTGGATAAAACCCTTCCCATGCGCCATTCATTTTTCCTTTTGAATAACTACCCTTCGATTGAAGCTTTCCGCTTTCGTAGTAACTGTTCCAAAGACCTTCTTCGAGATCATCTTTGAAATCTCCTTCCATCAATACTTTTCCATTCTCAAACCAAAAAGTCCATTTGCCTTCCTTGAGTCCGAGTTTGTAATCACCCTCTTTCCACTTTTGTCCTTCCCAATATTGATAGGTAAAGTGACCATTCATTTTTCCATTTTCGAACGTGCCCCAATATTGTTTGTTGCCGTTTGCGTACCAGTAAATCCAATCGCCGTTCTGTTGATCTTCAACAAAACTTCCCTCCATATCCTTCTCCCCTTTTTCGGTGAACCATGTCCAGTAACCTGATTTTTTTCCGTTGAGGTGTTCGCCTTTTACATTAAGTCTTCCGTTGCCGTGATACTCTTCAAACGGGCCATTGAGAACGCCTTCAGAGTAGGTGGCGATTTTACGTGGTTCCTTTGTGGGGAATTGATCGCGCCATGTACCATGCTTTTTCCCTTGATGATATTCACCACTTACGCGAAGAGTTCCGCCTGAGAAAAATTCTTCGAAGAGACCATCAGGCAAACCGTTTTTGTACAGAGTGCGCGTGCGAAGTTTTCCGGCTTCAAAATAATCTTCGATTTTTCCATTGCCATTCGAAAGCGTCTTCACACCCTTCTTGTCAACGTAGGTCATCATAAGAATGATCGTGTCTTTGTACACTTCCACGAGCATCGTGTCGCCCTTTGAATAGAAGTAATTCCACTGACCTATTTTCGCGCCTTTGAGATAAAAACCTTCTTCCACCAAAGTGCTGTCCGCAGTGAAAGTGCGTTGAATACTATCTTGTTTATCGTCTTTGAAATACCCTTCCACCATGAGTTTTCCGTTGGGGTGATATCTCTTCACGCTACCATGGAATTTTCCCATTTTATAATTCGTCTCCTCCTGAAGCGTACCATCCTCGTAATAATATTTCCAAGGACCATCTTCAAATCCACGCTCATACTTCCCCTCACTCCGAACCTTGCCGTTAGGGTAAGTGTCCTTGAATTCCTGGGTTTGGCTGGTCGCGGTGGTAGCGCAAATCATGAGCAACAGTCCGAGCACAAGTTTGATAGTTTGGTAGTGTGGTAGTTTGATAGTAAAGGGCATGGTCGGTTTCAAAATTTCAAGCGAATTTAAGAAAGAGTGTGGTAGTTTGATAGTGTGGTAGTGTGATAGTTTGATAGTGTGATAGTTTGATAGTGTGGTAGTGTTGTAGTTTGCGGCTTTATACGAATATATGCGAATAGACTTGTATAGGAATTATACTGTTAGTGTTTGAGAGGGCAATTAGCTTTGCTACAAACTGAAAAATTATGAATGCAAGTCCTTCTTTTGTAAAATCAAAAACATTCGCACTTGAAGCTATTCAATATTGCGCACTTCTCGATGCACAGAAAAAATATGCTATTTCAAATCAATTAATTAGATCTGCAACTGCTGTCGGGGCTAATATTCGTGAATCTAACAGTGCAGAAAGCTTACGAGACTTTTTACACAAAATGAAGATTGCACACAAAGAATTATTGGAATCTGAGTACTGGTTGGAATTATGTAATGAATCACCTGGTTATCCGCCTTGTGCATCCCTGCAACCTCAGGTTATAGAACTAAAAAAAATACTCAACGCAATAATCTCAACCTCAGCAAGAAAACTCAAAGAAAAATAACTATCAAACTACCACCCTATCAAACTACCAAACTATCAAACTATCAAACTATCAAACTACCAAACTAGTGAAGCGGTCTACGCTTGACAATCCCCCCCTTCGTCTCCTTCACGCTGCTCATCACCACAAAAGCCGTCGGTTCGATTTTCTCCAACTCAGCTTTGAGCTTGTTTAGTTCCAGTCGTGTGATGACCGTGTAGATAATATCCACCTCGTATGCTTCTCCGTTTTTGCCATGACCTCTTTTGCCGGTGTAGATTGTTACTCCGCGCTGCATTTTTTCGATGATCATTTGTCGGATTTCTTCGTGGTGCACAGCTACGATTGTCACGCCCATATATTCTTCGATACCTTCTACCACGAAGTCGAGCGTTTTGGATGCGGCGAGGTAGGTGATCATCGAGTACATCGCCACGTCGATGCCGAGGAAATACGCAGCCGCGCCGAAGATGAGGATATTGATGAGGATGATTACGTCGCCGACTGTTGCCCCGATTTTGCGACTGAGGTAGAGGGCGAGAACTTCTGTTCCGTCGATGACAGCGCCGCCTCTCATGGTGAGTCCGATACCAGCGCCGAGGAAGAAACCACCGAATATGGCCACGAGGAGGTTATCGTTGGTAACATCGGGGAAAGGCACCAATGCCAAGCATATAGCCAGTCCCGCAATCGCCATCGAGGTTTTAATTGCGAAGAGGTGTCCAACAGTTTTATAAGCCATGAAAATAAATGGCAGGTTGACCAAGATGATTAATGCGCCAAGGGGAATTTTGGTAAGGATTGATAAAAGAAGAGAGATACCCGTTGCACCACCATCGATAAAATGATTAGTCAGCAAGAACCCTTTGAATCCGAATGCAGCAGAGAATATCCCCAAAGCGATAAAGAGAAAGTCTCGGATATTCTGCTTCACGGTAATCTTCAGCAGACGATAATGTTTCGCCGCCTGGTAATTGAACTCCCCCTTGATTCGTTTTTTTCTAGTCATGATGTGCTTCTCCTCGTTTCGCGAAAATAGGGAATTTCGGGGGCAAGAAAGTACGAAGGGGTGAGTACGAAGTACGATGGAAGGATGGTCCGTACTTCGTACTCGAAACTTCGAACTTTTTATAAGTTTCACAGAGAACACAGAAAAGCTTCTTAATTTCAGCCCGTGATGAACTTCCAAGAAGAAATAAGCAAGATTAAAATTCACCGCTCGGGAGCTGTGGTTTCATTGCATAAACCGCTGCTATTGCTTTTGACGATTGCGGATGTGATTCATGGGCGGAAAAATGAATTTGCATTTAAGGATATTGAGGAACCACTAAAATCTTTGATGAGCAAGTATGGTTTGAAAAATACCAAATCGCTCAAGCCTGAATATCCGTTCGTTTATTTAGGGAGCAGTCCCACACTTTGGAAGTGCTCGATTGATAGATCCACTTTGAAACATCCAAAATCGGTTACACGCGCCGAAGCAATTGATGGTGTGGGGAGATTTGAGGATAACTTCTACCTTTATTTACAAGATAAAGAACGCGCGAAATCCCTTGTTTGGCAATTGATTGAAGAGTATTGGCCTGAAGCATATCACCAAGATATACTGAGTGATCTGGGAATTGATGGTGTAATGAATTCTGTTATCCTTCAAGCGAATCTTAAGCCGCGACGAGGAAGATTATTTGTGGAAGAAGTGCTTGATCATTATGAAAGACAGTGTGCGATTTGCGGACAGTCCATTAGATTAGGAGATTCGTTGATCGGCATAGATGCGTGTCATGTCAAACCCATACAGCATTTCGGTGATGATCACGTTACGAATGGCATAGCACTTTGCAAGATCCATCACTGGGCGCTCGATAGAGGGGCCATAAGTATCTCTGAAGAACGTGAACTCCTCATCTCCCCCAAACTAAACGGCACACGAATCAACGAGTACTTTCACAACTATACTCAAGGCAACATCTTCACGCCTCGCAATTCAGCATATCAACTCAATGAAGAGAATTTAATCTACCATCGGAAGTATCTTTTTGATGGGGGGTTGTGAGGATTTCAATTTCTTATTAATTCATTGTGCAGAAAATATCCTTTTTCCTCTCCCGCCTATTATTCCTACTCATTATTTTGGTACATTCGCAACAACGAGAAAATAAAACCCATTTCCTTATA
>CALRZB010000114.1:0-8508 GCA_943372555.1 Chryseobacterium gleum
CAAAAACCAGAAGAATTTAATTTGTTCTCGAGTGCCTAGCAAAATAGTAGGGGGTTCCTTTTACCAAATCAAAACACAACTCAGTAAAATCAACCCTTCGAGAAGTGAAATTCGAACTTTTCTATTTTTACCGGACACCAGTGATTCCGAATTCCTAATTCCTAATTCCTAATTCCAGATTCCAGATTCCGAATTCCGGATTCCTGAGCGGTCCCTGAGCGTTAGTCGAAGGGCGGATTCCGGATTCCTAATTCCAGATTCCAGATTCCAGATTCCGAATTCCGGATTCCTGAGCGGTCCCTGAGCGGTAGTCGAAGGGCGGATTCCTAATTTTTGATAATGGTTGAGTAATTCAACATTTATCATAAAGTATATTATAACAAATTATGCGTATCAACCTACCAAAATCCTTATGCCATTTATAGTCTAGACTGAATAAAAAATGCTTATATCTTGATTTATATATGGAATTTAAGGAACAACATTTATTTGTCAATTTTCACAAAAATTGATACAAATGAATACAAGTTATAGAGAAAGTGAAGCGTGGAAATTAAGCAGAAATCTGAACAAAGAAATCCATCAAATTCTTCAACACCCAAGTCTATCCCAACAATTCCGATTAAAAGAACAAATCCGCTCCTCTGCCGGAAGTATTATGGATAATATAGCTGAAGGATTTGAGCGAGATGGAAGGGCAGAACTTATACAGTTTTTAAGTATTGCTAAAGGTTCTGCAGGCGAACTTGGATCTCAAATCACAAGGCTGTTCGATATGCAAACAATAAGCAACGAGCAATATCAAAGTCTTTCCCTCACGGTAGACTCCATTTCACGCCAATTGGCTGGATTTATGAAATATCTCAAACAAAGCGAGTACAAAGGAAATAAGAAAAAATAGTATAAATCAGGAATCCGGAATCCGGAATTAGAAATCCGGAATTAGGAATTAGGAATCATTCGTATTTTCGCCAAAATAGAAAATATGAAAACCGTATATCTAAGCATTATTTGTGCAGTCATTTCATTGACCACGCTATCCCAAAGCACACGTCTAACCATGGACGAGGCCGTATTGGGACAATTCAGACAATTCGCTCCTGAAAACAGAACTGCCCTTCAGTTTATGCCTTCTAGTGAAAAATATGTCTTTGTAAAAGACAGCACGCTTATGATTGGTGATACGAAAGCAAAAGAATCAGCTTGGCTCACACTCGTTCAGCTGCGTGGATTCAAAGGTGCACCAGCTATGAAGAGCATACCTTCTTTTACGTGGATCAATGAAAACTCAGCATACATTCTTGCTGCTGACAACTTCTACTACCAAGTAAATTTCAAAGACGGAATATTTACTCGTAGCGCTGAAAACCTCGGCACGGGAGAGGTTGCAGACTATCACGCCAAATCAGGAAAATACGCCTACAATGAGGGAAATGATCTATTCATTTGGAATGGTTTAAAGTCTGAAAAAATCACAAACAACAAAGAAGGTGTAGTGAGTGGACAGTCCATTTCTCGCAACGAATACGGAATTGAAAAAGGAACTTTCTGGAATAACAATGGAGACTATCTCGCATTCTATGAAAAGGATGAAAACAACGTTACATTTTATCCTCTTACAAATTATAAAACCGAACCTGCAACAGTAAAGAACATTCGTTATCCAATGGCAGGCGCATCTTCTGAAATCGTTCGTGTTGGAATTTATGATGTCAACAGTAAAAAAACTGTTTATCTAAAAATAACAGACCAAGAATCAGATCAATACTACGCAACGAATCTTGCATGGAGTCCAGACAATACAGTGTATGTAGTGCTAATGAATAGACAAACCAACGAAATGAAACTCGTTGCTTTCGACAGCAGAACTGGCGCTCAACGTGCTACTCTATTTACTGAAAAAGATGACAAATGGGTCGAGCCATCACAGCCAATTACATTTATCCCTAACCAACCAAATCAATTCCTTTGGTATTCTCAAAGAGATGGTTTTCATCAATGGTATAAGTATGACACCTCAGGAAATCTTTTAGGAAAAATGAATGTCAATTTTGAAATGACTTCATTGCTAGGTTTTGATGCAAAAAGTGAATTTGCATTTGCACTTGGTACCGGGGCAAACGGTTCTGAAACCCACGGATTCAGAATCAAATTAGCTGATATGTCAACTCAAAAAATTACCTCCGCGGATGGCGTGCACAGCATCAGCGTTTCAGGGTCTGGCAAATTCGTTTTGGACACATACAGCAACCTAACAACTCCAAATAAAATTGATCTCAATGTTGTGCTTGGCAAGTCAATCAAAAATCTGTTGACATCGAAAAATCCTTATGCCAATAAAATTATTGGACAAACAGAAATATTCTCCATTAAAGGAGAAGATGGTACCGACTTGTATTGCCGACTAATTAAGCCAAGCAATTTTGATCCGAATAAAAAATACCCTGTGGTGGTTTATGTTTACAATGGACCTCACGTGCAGCTCGTAACCAATTCATTCCTTGGTGGCGCATCTCTTTGGATGCATTATCTCGCTGAAGATGGATATCTTGTATTCACTATAGACGGCAGAGGGTCTTCTAATCGCGGAAAAGCATTCGAACAAGCAATACATCGTCAACTTGGAACAGCAGAAATTCAAGATCAAATGAGCGGTGTAAACTGGTTGAAGTCACAAAAATATGTTGATGCAAGTCGCATGGGTATCCATGGTTGGAGCTTTGGTGGTTTTATGACCACAAACATGATGCTTCGCACTCCAGGCACATTCAAAGTTGGCGTTGCCGGCGGTCCTGTCATCGATTGGAAACTCTACGAAGTGATGTACACAGAGCGCTATATGGATACTCCTCAAGAAAATCCGGATGGCTTCAAAGCGGCAGACCTTACTCAATATGTAAAAAATCTTCAAGGAAAACTACTCATGATACATGGAACAGACGATGATGTAGTAGTAATGCAGCATAATATGAAGTTTATGAAAGCATGCATTGATAATGGAAAACAAGTAGATTTCTTCGCTTATCCTGGTCATCCTCACAATGTTCGTGGTAAGGACAGAGTGCATTTGATGACCAAAGTGATTGAATATTTAGAAGCTAACTTATAAGAGGATATCAAACAGGCTTAAAACAGCTGATTTTATCAGTAATTTGCAGCCATAATCAAAGACATTTATATCATACAATGGAAACGACTACAGAATTGAAGAACACCGCTCTATCAAGCGTTCACATAGGATTAGGTGCCAAAATGGTACCGTTTGCAGGTTACAATATGCCTGTTCAGTACAATGGGCTGCTTGATGAACATCACTGCGTAAGAAATAACGTTGGTGTTTTCGATGTTAGCCACATGGGTGAATTTTGGGTGAGTGGCGATCGTGTTCTTGATTTTCTACAGTACGTTACTAGCAATGATGTTTCCAAACTATTTGATGGAAAGGTTCAGTATAGCTGTCTTCCAAACGATAAAGGCGGAATCGTTGATGACCTCTTGGTTTATCGTCAAAACGAAAGCACCTACATGCTCGTAGTTAATGCTTCCAATATTGATAAAGATTGGGCATGGTTAAAGCGTGAAGCAGATCGTTTCAATGTGACTATGGTCAACAAAAGCGAAGAGACTTCATTGCTAGCCATTCAAGGTCCAAATGCAACTAAAGTTCTTCAGAAACTTACCTCGATGGATCTAGGAAGTATGGAATATTACACGTTCCAAATCGGTACTTTCGCAGGACATGAGAATATCCTAATTTCAACTACCGGTTACACTGGCGCTGGTGGATTTGAAGTTTACTTCCCGAATGAAACTGCAGTTGATATTTGGAATAAAATATTCGAAGCTGGAGCAGAATTCGGAATTCAACCAATTGGATTGGGCGCGCGCGATACACTTCGCCTAGAAATGGGCTTCTGCTTATATGGCAATGACATCGACGACACTACTTCGCCTATCGAAGCAGGCCTTGGATGGATTACAAAATTCACGAAAGAATTTATCAATTCAACTGCTATCAAATCACACAAAGAAAACGGTGTGGCTAAAAAGCTTGTTGGATTTGAAATGATAGATAAAGGGATTCCACGTCACGGTTATGAAATTGTGGATACCGACAACAATGTTGTAGGTGTTGTGGCTAGCGGAACACAAAGCCCAAGCTTGAATAAAGCTATCGGACTTGGATATGTTCCCACGGCTTCAGCAAAAGTGGGTAGCGAGATCTACATCAGCATCAGAAATAAATCTCTGAAAGCAGTTGTTGTCCCTATACCATTCTACAAAAACTAATTTTTGTCTTTTCAGTATGTTCCCACTTTCAGAAAGAAAAATAGTAGAAGTATGTTACACTCCTGGACAATTCCAATTGTATCAGGAGAATTTTGAAATTGTGGTAGTGATTGATGTATTGCGCGCCACAAGTGCGATCGCGTCAGCACTTCACCACGGTGTGGACAAAATTATACCTGTAAGTTCTGTTGAAGAGGCACGAGCATACCAAGCTCAAGGCTACATCGCAGCAGCAGAAAGAGACGGACAAGTGGTAGAGGGCTTCCCTTTCGGAAACTCTCCATACGCTTTTATGAATCCCGATTTAAAAGGTAAAACAGTAGTTCTTACCACTACCAACGGGACTAAGGCAATTCAAATGGCATCATCAAAAGAAATAGTTGCCATTGGTTGCTTAAATAATATTGATGCACTTTGTAAGTGGTTAATTGAGCAACATAAAAATACGCTCATTTTAGCATCTGGTTGGAAAGACAAAATCAATCTAGAAGATACCATTTGCGGAGGAGCAATTGCAGATCAACTTCTTGAATCACGAAAATTCAGATCTGATGAGGACAGCACCGTTGCTGCCAAATTCATTTTCCGTTCGGCGAAAGAACATCTTTGGAGTTTCCTTCGCTCATCTTCTCACAGAAGAAGATTGATCAAATTGAACATTCAAAAAGATGTAAAATACTGCCTGACCTTAAATACTATTGATACTATCCCTGTGCTTGAGGAAGGTGCTTTGATCAGGCTTCAAGACTCTAAACTGGCCCAACAAACAGTTTGAAAAAGTCACACTACATAGTTCTTTTTGCTCTTGCACTTCTGTGCTCTTCCCTTAGCATTACTCCTAAAAGAACTGTCGACCCTTGCGATAGTCCCGCAGCTTGGGGATTCTATGGCCACAAGAAAATTAACGAACTTGCCATCTATACTCTACCCGAACAATTGTTCGGCTTTTACAAGAGTAATATGGACTTCCTTATCGAACATGCTGTTGATCCTGACAAAAGAAGATATGGTGTAAAAGGAGAGGCTGAATGTCATTACATCGATATGGATCGATATTGTTTTGACTCGGCGGGATGCGACCCTTTTAAAAATGTTCCAAAAAGATGGTTTGATGCAGTTGCTCAATTCGGTGAAGATTCATTGCGAGCCCACGGGATTGTTCCTTGGCATATTCAGCTTATGGTTTCAAAGCTAACTAAAGCATTCAAAGAAGAAAATCTAACTCGCATTCTGCATCTAAGTGCCGAATTAGGACACTATATAGGAGATGCACACGTGCCATTGCACACTACAAGTAATTACAACGGTCAAAAAACAAATCAAAGAGGAATTCATGGCTTTTGGGAAAGTAGACTTCCCGAACTATACGATAATCAATATGACTTCTTCGTTGGTAAAGCTGACTATATCAAAGACCCACTTGAATTGATTTGGATAAAAGTAGAAGAGAGCTATCACGCTGTTGATACCGTGCTCGCTTTTGAAAAGCTTTTAAACGAGAAATACCCCAGTGACGCTAAATATGCCTATGAGACACGAGGACAGGCTCAGATGAAGGTATATTCAGAAGAATATAGCAGCGAATATCATACAATGCTTCAGGGGCAGGTAGAGCGTCGAATGAGAAGCGCTGTAATAACCATTGGCAGCATGTGGTATACAGCTTGGGTGAATGCAGGGCAACCAGATTTATCTAAGTTCATGGGCGACTATAATCCATCAAACGAAGAATCTGACGACATCGTCGACAAAGACCAAAAGCCCGATTCTACAAGGGTTAGAGATCACGAATAAGTGACATCCTCAAGGTATAAGTGGAGCTTTTTACCTATTAAACTGCAAAAATCGCAACCTATTACCTACTGAGTTCGTAACAGACCCCGAACCCTAGATTTTGTAGGAATGAAAAAAATAATGTCAGTTTTATTGGTTTTCTGTGCTACCCTAAACGGCTGGTCACAAATACCTCAAGTCCTTTTTTACGGATACATCGAAGAGGGTCGATTTGAACTAGAAGAAGCAAAGTCTTCACAAAAAAAAGAAAAAGCTCCTAACAAACTATCAGATGTAACAGTCTATGTGTACTCCGGAGACTCTCTAATTAGCACTGAAAAAGCAAGAGAAACAGGATTCTATGCCTCTATTCTCAACAGTGGTATTGTCTACCGCATCGTTTTCGAAAAACAAGGATATTTCTGTAAATGTTTTGAATTGGACTGCAGACAACTTCATTACCCTTCCGATGAAGCAGCAGTTAAATGCCCAACAGATATAACACTTTTCAAAAAAGTGGACGACGCCGATCTATTGAATTTATGCAGCATACCTTTTGCAAAAGCATCATTTAACATGTCTCATACTAACCTAACGTGGGACATGGAGTACACTGCCCGAATCAAAGAGAAGTTCTTTGATTTGGCGCAGCCGTATTACACTGCAATGAAATAAGCCCTTCGGGCATGGTTGATGGTTGATGGTTGATGGTTGACTTTTGATGTAAAAAATTAAAAAAGCCCTGTAAACAAAGTTTACAGGGCTTTTTCTTTTATCTTATTTTTTCTTTCTTAACAGAAATCAAAAATCAAAAATTCGAAATCCACCCTTCGACAGGCTCAGGGACCTTTCAGGAATCCACCCTTCGACAGGCTCAGGGACCTTTCAGGAATCCGCCCTTCGACAGGCTCAGGGACCTTTCAGGAATCAGGAATCCGAAATCAGGAATCCGGAATCCGGAATTAGTGTTTTACAAACTCCATATCACTGCGGAATCCATCATATGTCATTGAAATATGATAAACACCAGCAGATAAATTCGCAACGTTCAATGTTTGAGTAGAACCAGCTGTCGCAGTCATTTTTTGCTCTGTAACTATACGGCCAGTTGCATCTGTTACGCGAACTATCGCATTGGTCACATTTGCTTTAGCTGAGAAATTCAATTGATCAACCGCAGGGTTTGGATAGATAGAAAGTCCCAAAGGATTAGCAGAAAGCTCGTTGATACCAACAACACTTGCAGCCACCTCAACTCTTTCACTTGTGCAATTCATTCCTTCTTTTTGGATTTTCCAATCGTAGAAATAATAGTAGTACTGTGCACCAAATGTTGAGTTGTAGATTTCACCTACAGTACCCAAAGCATAAGGATAAACAACACCGCCGCTATTTCTATATAGATTGTTTTCTGGACAACCAATTTGGTAACCATCACCAGCAGGAATGTAGAAATTTACGTCCACTACAGTATTACCTACAGGAAGATTCACTACCATCTCTTGAAGCAATGCTCCACCTGCATCAAACAACTGAATTGTTCTATTTCCAGCTACTCCATCTACTGATGGAACTACGCAAGTAACTTGCAACAAGGTGAATGCCTCAGTTGCATTGAAGAACAAACGACCACCGCTGCTTGGCAAACCACCAGCGCCAGTAACATCCAATTTACCACCATTTTGTTGCTCACCAAAGTGATTGGTAGTTCCTTGAACCCAATATGAAATAGTATTATCAAAGAATGGAGTCTCAAAAGATTCACCAGTTCCAAGAACTTCAGTTGAAGTCTCTGTGGCAAACCATTCTAAGTTATTGCCAGTTGCAGTTAATGTCGCTGTGCCAGCTTCACCAATTGTAACGTCACTAGCTACTGGTGCAGGAGCTGCAAGAACTGTCACGTCAATTGTATTACTTGAAAGTGGAGTTCCAGTGCAAGCACCTTCAATGTTTACAGTGTATGTGCCTGATTCGGTTACTTCAATGCTCTGTGCGCTTTGGCCATTGCTCCAATTGTAAGAAGCACCTACTGTTGAAGAAAGAACTACACTTCCACCTTGGCAGAAGAATGTTTCACTTAATGCGCTAATCACTGGAGTTTCCTCTGTGATTACACTAACAGTAACGTCATTAGAAATAGCAGCACAACCAGCCTCATCAAAAACAATAACTGAATAGTTACCATTATTTGAAGCTTCGATAGTCTGTGTTGTTGCACCATTATTCCAAGAATATGTTGCACCAACTGGGGCAGTAAGCGTAACGCTCTGTCCTTCGCAAATTTCTGTATTACCATCAACGACTATTGAAATAGGATCAAGAAGGCAACCTACTTCAAGAATATCATGCGTAGTATTAATAGTTGGATTCTCTATTGTTGTAACCATGCCACTTGGCCATTTAACAACAACGGAAGTGATTTCATTTGCAGTGCCAAGACCAAAG
>CALRZB010000115.1:0-8346 GCA_943372555.1 Chryseobacterium gleum
ATCCATCAATTCAGAAACTTCTTCTTTTTTTAGTTTCTTCAACTTCTTAATAAGCACTTCTGCTTCATCCAAAAACAAAGGTTGTGAAGAAGGTAATTGCGGATAGTGCGTTTGATCATCCAACAATTTGGCTGGAGAAATGACTGCTATCAATTTTGACATGCTATGGATTTTTTTGACTTAAATAATTTCCGAATGAATTTCGGAAAGCTTCGAACATAAGATCAGCTTGAAGTTCATATCCCTTTTTGGTAAGATGAATTCGATCACCTGCCGCCAATTCAGAATCTCTCCAATCATCGATAGAACCAAGTCCTCCCATGATTGCAAAAAGATCATACACCGCACCATTGTGCTTTTCTGCGAGACGTTGCATAGACTCTTGCACTTTCAAGCCGTTCCGATTCGGATATTTCTTTTGATAATAAACGTCATTATTAGTGATGAAAACGAAACAAGCTGCAGGATTGCTTTGCTTTATCATATTGATTATAGAATCATAGCGCGCTTCATACAAGGCTGAATTGAAATCGTTCTCAGGGACGTTTGCGTCATTAACGCCAATACCAAAGAAAACCAAATCTGGTTTCAGTGTTTGCATCTGTTCATTGAACATATCACATCTCAAATAGCTGTATGTGCCGGCACCATTGACACCAATGGTGTTATAGGTTATGCCTGGACTATTATTTCCAAGATATAAACCTTGCAAAACAAAATAACCATCATTAATGGAGTCAGGACGTTGCACTGTGAATTCAACCGATTCATACATTTCCTCAAATATAAATTCATCAAATCCTTGCTCAGGGTTGCGAACTATTTCACGAAGAAGAAGATTCGAATCGGCAAGCAATTCATATTCATCACTACATTGATAAAATACTTTGATTCTATTAGAGCGATAGAATGAACTATCCGCTTTCATCGTTCGAATTTTAAATGACGCGCTTTTGTCGTAAGTGTATGTTGATATGCCAGACATTCCCCATGCACAATCATCAGAGCTAACACTATTTCTGCAGCCATTCCAATGCCCTGTCCAATCGCACTTGATTGTTGACGGACTATTCGTTGATGCCATTTTATAGGGAAAAACAAAGCCTCTTTCTCCTGTGACACCATATGTCAGCGTAGAAAAATTAGACCTCATTCTGTCTGTTAGCGCTCCACCTTGCACGTGACTTCCGCCTATGTGAAGAATAGAAATGTGACCTTTTCCCTCGAAAATAAGCTTACTCATTTTTTGAAAAAGGAAATCAAATTTCTCTTCAGGATGATAAATTTCTAAATCATTCAAATCATATTGAATGAAATTGAAAGAACGCTCCGGCGCTGAAAACGCAGGAATTGCGCTAGAATATCTCACACGAACGCTCCATCCGTATGCACCCAGCATACAGATAATTGAAATGAAAAGTGAAAGGGCTTTATTCTTCTTAAACAAATTCAGAGCAAGTAAAAAAATTAGAAGTTTGGTTTCAACAAGTAGTTAGAATAGAACTTATCGATTTCTTCTACTGCTTCTTCTGCAGTATCAACGAGTGAGATAAGATGCATGTCTTCGGGACTAACATTGTGTTCTTTTTCAAGAAGAGTTGTTTTAATCCATTCTACTAGTCCAGACCAGAAACTACGTCCAACGAGAATTATTGGGAATCGACCAATTTTGTCTGTTTGAATAAGCGTCAATGCTTCGAACAATTCATCCATTGTACCGAATCCACCAGGCATTACAACAAAACCTTGGCTGTATTTGATGAACATTACTTTTCTTACAAAGAAGTAATCGAAGTTGATGTCTTTATCGTGATCGATATATGGATTGCTGTGTTGTTCGAAAGGAAGTTTAATGTTTAGACCAACGCTGATACCGTTGCCGTCTTTAGCGCCTTTATTACCTGCTTCCATAATACCAGGACCACCGCCTGTGATAACGCCGTAGCCTCTTTGAGTGAGGAGAAACGCGATATCTTGTGCCATTTGATAGTATGGGTTGTCTGGTTTTGTTCGGGCTGAACCGAAAATAGAAACGCAAGGACCTATACTACTCATTCTCTCATATCCTTCTACAAATTCCCCCATGATTTTGAATATCGACCAAGAGTCGTTACTTCTTGTTTCACTCCATGTGCGAGGTTTGAATTTGTTTACAATTCTGCTGTCTTTTTCCATTTCGAATATTTTTTTTCGTTAACACAAATCTTCCATGAGGCAGAATCATCTCCTCTGTGGCTTGTAAATATAGGATTATGATGGGGCTGATTTTAATAGCCGTCAACAGTTTTTAACAATGAATACAAACAGATGAATATCCGAACAAACCACCTTTCTTTTTACAAGAATAACCTCCTAGGCCAAGCGCACCAAGTAATCCGCTAGCTATTTCTCAGACAATCGTATTGCCACTTTGACTCACGATTGTGTTGATTGTTAACTTTTCAATGGTAGATGGTTCCTCTTTTTCATCTTCATTTTGCACCAAGGGTATTATTGACTTTTTCTTCCAAGAACTATTCTTTCAAGAAAGAAAGTTGCGAATGGAATCAATGAAGCAATGAAAACTAAAACTGCTTTTAAAAATGATATTTTCTTGTTGTTAAGTGCAAGGAAAATAGCGTAAATGAGCCAAACGAAAAGGAATCCGTGAATAGAACCCGCAATTTTCACAGCCATTGGCTCTTCAGCCAAGTACTTCAAAGGCATTGCAACAAACAAAAGAAGTAAATAAGAAATACCCTCAACGTGTCCTGCTAGAAATAGATGCTTCAATGTTTTGTCTGTCGTCATATCTAAATAATTTGACGACGAATATAGGAGTTACTTATTTACGACTACGGACATCGTTTCAAAGCTATCGACATTTGATTTAAGAAAACTTATTGAGTATATGCCGCTGGGGAATTGACTTAAGTCGATAGTATCATTCGAGTTAACCGCTTGTTCTAGAACCAACGCCCCTTTCGAATCGAAAATACTTAACATACCGTGGGAATTAAAAGGAACTTGAAGTTTAAGCGTTTTGCTGTTCCAACCAAGTAAACTTGAATCATCCAGTTCGCTATTACTCAAATCAACAAACGTATTTTCAAAGAATACTTCGCATCCATTTGCGTCTGTAACAGTGCATGTATAAGTGCCTTGTTGAACGTTTAGAATGCTGCCTGAATTTCCGGGGACGTTCCAATTGAATTCATAGGGTTCAACACCTCCTTGTATTGTAAGTTCAATCCATCCATTTAGGCCATTAAACGGGTCGTTTAAGCTTGATGACAGCACGAGCTCCTGAGGTTCAACAAGGGATGCCGAGTCTAGAATATGACACCCAAAATTATCTGTAAGTTCGAAATAATAAGTTCCGATCAACAAAGAATCAATTGTAAATTGAGTATCGCCATTATCCCAAATAATGGATGTTTCATTGGTTAATACATGTATCACTCCAGAGTTATTTCCGGAGCAATCTATATCAGATAAATTGACTGAATAAGAAATCGGTGGTGCAATTTGAACTGTAATTTCATTGCTTTCTATAAACCAATTTGGCAGCGGTTCTGCTGTCGCATAATAAGTGCCTGCCGCATGTATCCATCTTTGTGCACCTATGTATCCATCGTTCCAAAAGGTATTGGCATCAAAATTTGAATTGATGTAAATAGAATCGCCCTCGCATAATGTCACATTTGTATCAATAGACAATTGATGCGAAGCGCTTGAGCCCTCAAGAAAATTGTATTTACTGTTTGCTTGAATATCGTAGAACCTATCGATCCAACCGCTTGGCCATTCAACAATGATACTATCTGCTTTAGGATTTTGGTCCATTCCAAAAAAATGTGTCGAACTATTTTGTGCTAAATAATTTTCTCCAGAAAGAGAATACTTGTGCTGTTCTAGTCCATCAGAAAAAACATGCATCCACGCTCCTACTCCATCCGCGTTGCTAAATACACCTGTCAAATCAAAAGCTAGGTAATTTGAATTTGGAGAATAATTTTGCCAAAGCACTGCATACTGTCCTCCTTCATTTACGACCACCATATCTGGTTTTGAATCATTATTAAAATCGCCAATTGCATTCGCATACGATTGAAAATTATCGACGTTCATTCCTTGAGGGACAACCGAAGAAAAGGTGCCATTTCCGTTGTTTCTAAACCAACGATTTAGATCCCCGAGATACGGAAATATATCGCATACATATAAATCCTCCCAACCGTCTGCATTGTAGTCAATCCATAAGGCGCCCCAGCATAATGTTCCTACCGTCATGCCTAATTCGGGGGCAATGTCAACGAAAACTCCATTGTCATTTCGAAGAAAGACATTTCCGATTGGACCATTCGTTATGTAGATATCTAAGTCTCCATCATGATCGAAATCACAAGGACTATTGCTCATGCTTTCCATGAGCTGACCAGTATTAGTACTTTCTGTTACATCTTCAAAACTCCCGTTATTGTTTACATAGAGAGAGTTTCGTGTTTGTTTATCATTGATAACAAATAGGTCAGACCACAGGTCATTATTGAAATCTAAAAATGTTGATTGAAATGATCTTCGAGAAAGATCTGAGGCCGGAGTAGTTTCGGAAAGATTATTGAAATGACCCGAGCCATCATTTGTCAATAGCCAATTTGTAACTCCTGATGGCCAATTATAATTGCAGATATAGAGATCAAGATAGCCATCTCGATTGAAATCCCCGAACGATGCACCATAACTCATTGCGCTAGTATCCTGAGGAATTCCGTATTCCTCCGAAACATCAACAAGCTCGAGCTCTCCGAGGTTTTTATATAGTTTACATAAACCTTCAAACGTCGTGATAAGCAAATCCTGATCGTAATCATTGTCGATATCCGCCCAAAGGGCTGCTTTTACTTCACCTTGATGAGTAATTAGTGTATCAAGCAGAAATGTTTCACCTTGATTAATATAAAATTTGACAGGAGAATTTCTGCTGCATAAAGTCAAATCATCAAGACCATCTTGATTGAAATCAGCACAAGACAAACCGCTACCATTATAGGCGTCTATAATGGAGTGTTGAATTTGGTACTGAAAAGTAGAATTGATAAAACCCTGCGAGTAGCCTCGTATACATGAAAAGATGCATACTAAAAAACATGACAAGAAATATAGCCTTGTCATAGAAAGAGAAATTAAGGTTAACTAAGGTTGAGCAAGTGTTGCGTGACTTTCGTCCTTTAACATCTCAAATATCGGAAAATTCTTACTACTTCCGCTTTTTCTTGACTACATTTTTCTTTTTCCCTTTAAAATCTTTTTTGGGAGGAAGATTTTTCTTTTCGTGGAAAGCACCTTTAAAGTTTGGATCCTCTAACCTCTTTTGTCTATCAATTTCACGCATTTGTTCCTGATGCTCAGCAAATGGAGTATCAATGACAGTGACTTCTTCCGGGACTGGAGTGCGATCAATTGTTTGTTTGATAAGTTTTTGAATCTTTTGAATATGGTATTCCTCTGAGAAATCAGCGAAACTGATGGCTACACCTGTTTTAAAGGCTCTTCCTGTTCTTCCGATTCTGTGCACATAATCCTCGTAATGGGTTGGAATATTGAAATTCACAACATGGCTAACTTCGATAACATCAATGCCTCGAGAGCTAACATCGGTACTTACAAGAACTCTAACATCCCCACCTTTAAAATCATGAATAGCATTGATTCGGGCATTCTGACCTTTATTGCTATGTAGCATTCTCACTTCGCCAAGTTCAAGCCTTTCGAGATATTTGGCAATGCTTGTGGCTTGTTCCTTCGTTTTCACAAAGACCATTACCCTATTCATTGCATCATCTCTTGTCAGCAGATGAACCAATAAATTCAGTTTGGATGTGAAATTTGGAACATCATAAATTGACTGTGCCACGGTAGTAGCTGGGGTGGCTTGAGGAGTCACCTCAATTCGTGTTGGAAACAATAGGAAGTTATCTGCGATATGTGCAACTTTATCCGGAAAAGTGGCAGAAAAGAGCAATTGTTGCTTCTTTTGAGGCATTTTTTCTTGGATTTCGCGCAATTGTGGCCAAAAACCCATATCCATCATTCTATCGCATTCGTCCAAAACGACGTGTTTGATTTTCTTCGGACTTATTTCTCTTTTAGCGTAAATCTCTAAGAACCGTCCTGGAGTTGCAATAATTATGTCCACACCTTTTTGGAGCGCTTCGATTTGAGATTTGGGTCCAACACCACCATAAAGAGCAATTCTACGCAAATCGGTGTATTTGGATAAGTCCTCGACGGTTTTATCAACCTGCACCACCAATTCCTTAGTGGGAACAAGGATTACACAACGAGGTTCGGTGCCCACTGCATACTTTAGCATTTGGAGCAAAGGCAGCACGTAAGCTGCCGTTTTGCCCGTGCCAGTTTGGGCGATGCCAATGACATCTTGATTAGCGAGAATAGGCGGTACAGCCTTTCGCTGGATTTCCGTAACTTCCGTATATCCGGCGTCATCGACGGCGTTTAGAAATTGACGGGTAAACTTGAGTTCTTCGAATGTCATGGTGCAAAAATAGGGAACACTTAAATTTTGTACCTTCGCTTTCTTGTTATTCTGTGATATATGAGCTCCTCGCCTATTGATGTTACCAACTATAATGACATCCGACCGTACTCGGATTCGGAGTTAAAGCCTGCTATTGAGCGACTTCTGAACGAGCCGATGTTTTATCAAATGATGAAATGGATTTATCCTTCTTTGGGAAAATCAGTGATTCAAGAGATGATGCGCGAAATAAATACAGTGGATGAATTTCAAGAACAGGTTAGCGGCCCTGCTTTTAACGTGGTTACCCAGCTTACCACCAGTGGAATGAGTTTTTCAAACTTAGAAGCGATTGAAAAAGAAAAAGGATATCTCTTTCTGTCAAATCACCGTGATATTATTCTCGATAGTGCTCTGCTCAATGTAAGTTTGATGGAGCGCGGCTACAACACCACTCAAATTGCTATTGGTGATAATTTGTTGCAAACGCAGGCTGTGAGAGACTTAGTGAGAGCGAACAAGAACTTTATAGTAAATAGAAATATCAACGCACGCGAAGTCTTTTTCTACTCGCTGCGACTTTCAAATTATATAAGACAAACCATTCATGATGGCAATTCTATATGGATTGCTCAAAGAGAAGGACGCAGTAAAGACGGCGATGATCGCACCGCATCAGGACTTTTGAAGATGTTTACAATGAGCAGCGAAAGTTCCATGGAAGATGCATTGCTCGGCCTCAATATTGTTCCCATGTGCGTGAGTTATGAATATGATCCTTGCGACATTCTCAAAGCAAATGAACTCGCTATGAAAAAGCTAACCGGTTCTTATACAAAAGAACCTGGAGAAGATTTCAAAAGCATGATGAAGGGCTTGACGGGTCACAAAGGCCGTGTTCACATTACAGTGGGTGGTGCCATGAATTCGGCAATCGAAGAAATGCGCTCGATTCAACATAAGAATGATAAAGTGCTCCATTTGGCGAATGCTATTGATATGGAAATGCATCGTATTTATAAGCTTTGGCCAACGAATTATATCGCTTATGATCTAATGAATGGGACGAAAGATCACAAGGAACATTACAACAATATTCAAAAGATCACTTTTACCAATTATCTCAGAGGTCGGATAATTGGGCATGGGATTTCAAAAGGAAAATTTGGTCTCACAAAAGATGGATACAGCAAAACAATGAAGGATATACTTCTCGAGATGTATGCCAATCCTGTTGCCAATAAACTAGAAGTTCTCAAAAAGAAATCAGAGAACCTAATCGGTTCTATTTAAGCAAATGAAATTATTTTATAAGCTAACACTCGCATTATTGATTTGGGGCGCTTCATCTGAGCTAAAGTCCCAATGCGGGTCTTGTTTCGAGCAAGTTCAATTAATCCAAAATGGAAATTTTAGTTCCGGCAATACAGGTTTTACCACTGAACTTAATTTAGGCACTGGTTTTTTCTGTCCGCTATGTTCTGAGGGAACCTATGCAGTAGGAACAAATGCCATTTTTTATCACAATGATTTTACTGGCAATGACCATACTAATCCGCCATCTGGAAGTTTTTTTATTGCCAATGGAGTTGGACAAAGTGGTATGGAAGTTTGGTGTCAAACAGTGAATGTTCAACCAAACACTGACTATTCCTTTTCATTTTGGGCTAGGGACGTCACCAACAATCCGAATCCTCACCCACTTGCACAACTTCAACCAACTTTTAATGGAGTTCCACTAGGAGAGCTGCTAGTCGCACAAGGAGGTTGGCAGCAAGGACAACTTAATTGGAACAGTGGAAATTTATCACAAGTGACAATTTGTT
>CALRZB010000116.1:0-8344 GCA_943372555.1 Chryseobacterium gleum
GAGTTCGATGACATAATAATAAGCGCCCATTGGCAATGCTTTCCCTTTATTGGTACCATCCCATGGTTTTGCATAACCCGTCGATTTGAAAATCTGTTGTCCCCATCGATCATAGACAGTGACAAGAGAAGATTCGAATCGCTCCATACCCAAGATGGTCCAAACATCATTGATATTGTCTGCATTCGGAGTGAACGCATCATAAATGATAATCGGAGGCCCAACGGTGACTGTTGCCTCACCGGTAACCTGGCATGTTCCGATTGTTCCGGTAGCAGTGTATGTCGTTGTCACTTCTGGAGTTGAAACTGGATTGCTGATATTGGCATCGCTCAAATAGTCGGAAGGTGTCCACACATAAGAATTTGCATTGAATGCTTCCAATTGCGAACTACCGCCGAGGTAAACCAAAAAAGGTGATGTGGTGGTTGAGATATCTACCGCTGTTCCGCTAATTGAAAGTTCAAATTCACATGGACCGTAAATCGGGTCATGCATTGTTCCCAAAATAACCACGTAATCAGCATTTGGTTCTAAGTTCGAGACAGTAAAATCAAACTCCACATTGCTCGATTCACAAGGGGAAATATTGGTGTAGGTAACGGGATTGCACGGATCAGCTCCTGCAGGCAACTGGGCAACTATAACAGTGATGTCATTTGGCCCCGTGAAATCATCGCAATCTCCTGGCAGAACATTTATTGTTGCAAAACCACCCGCTTGAGACCCCGTGTGAAAAGTGCTATAAAAAGACATTATTGAATTGAAACAATCGAAAGCCACGGGATTCGTAATCATCGAATCTGCCACGGGCTGACCCTCGGCACAGAGAATATTATCTGCCGTCTGGGTGCAATCCTGCGCTCGACCAAATAGGCCAAAACTCAAGATAAATATGAACAATAGGGGTGCTCTCATTAATCAATCTGATAGTCTATCTCTTTTACTAAGGAAGACTATTTTTCGTTTCACAAAATTCTAAAACTCCCCGAAACTTTATCAACAGCGCAGGATTATTATACACAGTGGGATGTTGGGCGGGTTTGTACTACGCGAATTCGATCAAAATAGTGTTCTTTTCAACCGCAACTCCCTTGGATACACCAACTTTTTTGATTGTGCCTTCTACGGGACTCTTAATGACATTTTCCATTTTCATGGCCTCGAGGATCACTACTGGTTGATCTTTCGTCACTGTTTCGCCTTCTCCAACGAGAATATTTAAAACCATTCCGGGCATTGGAGCCTTGATATTTTTAACTTTTGCTTGACCTGCTCCTTCCATTCCGAGATTCTTGAGCAAATCATCAAAACGATCTTTCAATTTCACCTCATGAAGAGTGGAATTGACCTTAACAACTACCATTTTCTCGGCTTTATCAATGCTTACAATCTCTGCATTGAAAGAGCGATTGTTCCATAATATGTGCAAACGGCCCGATTCTTCAATGATATCCAATGCGATATCATTGCCATTTACTGTTCCATTTGCAGCTGTGTTATCCAGTTCTACGTCGAACGTTCTCAGATTATTTACGGTAGCGTGATACATATTTGTCGATTGTAGCGCGAAGCTAAATATTTTTGGCGCTGTGTCGGGCATTTATATTCATATCCCTTTTTGCAAGAAAGCGTGTCATTATTGCGACTTTCACTTTTCCACCTCGTTGGATAAGCGATTGGATATGATAAAATCTATGCAAAATGAGATTCTAACTCGAAAATCAGAACTAGACTCCAACCGCATAGACACCATTTATTTCGGAGGAGGCACCCCGAGCCTTCTTTCTTACGATGAGCTCATGGCTATTTTCGAAACCATCTATTCGAATTTCGAAGTTAGCCCCACGGCAGAAATAACGCTCGAGGCCAATCCCGATGATTTGAATAAAGCGCATGTCGGGACTTTAAGAAGCACTCCGATTAACAGATTCAGCATAGGAATACAAAGTTTCCGTGATGAAGATCTTGAGATGATGAATAGAGCGCATAAAGCAAGCGATGCAGAATACAGCGTAAAAACAGCTCAGGATGCCGGGTTCGACAACATTACTATTGACCTTATTTATGCGATTCCTGGACTTTCAACAGATGCTTGGAAAAGCAATTTGGAAAAAGCGCTCTCGCTCAATGTTCCGCATATCAGTGCATACTGCATGACCATAGAGGAGAAAACCGCTTTTGGGAAATGGGAAAAAAGCGGGAAGATCATTCCTGCGGGTGATGACATCGCTCGCGATCATTATTTGTATTTGATTGAACAACTCGCGCTCGCGGATTATGATCACTACGAAGTTTCCAATTTTGGTAAACCTGGAAAACATTCGCAACACAATACTTCCTATTGGAAAGGGCTGCCGTACTTAGGCATTGGCCCCTCGGCACATTCATTTGATGGTATTAATACCCGCAGATGGAACATATCCAACAATCCCCTTTACATGCGCAAAATGGAATTGAAGGAAGCGTATTACGAATCAGAAGTTCTTAGCGAACGCGATATGTATAATGAGTATATCATGACCGGATTGCGAACAGCGAAAGGAATTGATTTAACTTACATCAATTCTCGATTTGGTATTGATGTAAAAAAACAATTTGAAGAAGAACTCCTTCCCTATTTCAATTCAGAAATTGCGATTTTAGAAAATGACAAAATCAAACTTTCCGAAGTTGGATTCTTTTCAGCAGATAGAGTAGCATCCGATTTATTTCTACTAGAAGTTTAAACAATGAAAGCAACTTTTCACATCGGTCAAACCGAATACACCGCAGACCTTACTAAGCCGCTAGACATTTCCATTCCGCTCAGTCCCGATGGACCGCGAGCGTGGTATGTCGACCGAATGATCATTCGGTCTGTAGTAGATGATGGATTTGTTGGTAGCGTTGCCGAGGGCGGTTCTGTGAATTTCCGCAATATCATGTTTAATCCTCATGGTCATGGCACACATACAGAAAGCTACGAGCACGTAGCAGATGTAAAGCGACCTGTAGGACAATTGCTGAAGAAATACTTTTTCTCTGCACAAGTAATTTCCATTACACCAGAACAAAGAAACGAAGCCGAGGATTTTTCTGCAGTTGGAGATTTGATTATTACAGTTGAGCAATTGCGAGATAAAATCAATACCAACTCAGTTCCTGAAGCGCTGGTCATTCGGACCTTACCGAATGTTAATTCTAAATTGAATGCTAATTATTCAGATAGTAATTTTTGTTATTTGAAAGAAGATGCTTTGGCCTATTTGGCTGAAATCGGAGTGCAGCATTTGCTCGTTGATTTGCCTTCAGTAGATAGAGAGCACGATGGTGGCAAATTAGCCGGTCACAAAGCCTTTTGGAAAAACGGTGATGCCTCACGTCACGACTGCACAATTTCAGAATTTATTTTTGTAAAAAATGAAATCTCAGATGGGTTGTATCTGCTAGAAATGCAAATCGCCCCATTCGTGAATGATGCGGCGCCGAGTCGGCCGGTGCTCTACGCAGTGATTTCTGATTTCTAATTTCGGATTCCTGATCCCGGATCCCGAATTCCGGATTCCGGATTCCAGATTCCAGATTTCGAAATCCGGAATTCGAAATCCGGAATCCTTCTTCTAGAATATAAACCCCAGCTTCTTCGCTTCGCTGTAATTAGCGCCGTCCATGAAGAAATTGATATTGATCATGGCCAAGACCAAACCGAACACCCATTCGGTTTCTTCCATTTTTACTTAGCCACAATTTGCGGTCGTATTCCATTCCCACATATATTCCAGAAATATAATCTGTGGTTTGCACCGAATCTTTATAACTGATGTAAACAGAATCTGATGGTGTGGTACCCATTTTTGCATCAAAAGCAACTTCTAGGATGTCATTTCTTCCTGTGTATCCGCCAACAGAAAATCCAAGTGTACTGCTGATACCTAATTTACTCGCATTTCCCTGTGGCGCCCACATCCCAACCCGGAGGCTCATTTCAGACGAACCTGTTCTGAATAAACCACCCACTCGGCGCGTATATGATTTATACATCTCAGGAACATCCTCCTTATTCTTATTCAATTCCATTACAGCCACTTCGCGCTGCTCTCGCACGAATTGCACGAAATAATATTCTTGAGAATTCTCTTGAAAATCACTCAACGACATCGACTCTGCCTGCTCAAAAATGAAGTTGAATAATCTTTCATCTGAGGCCATATTCTCTTCCGAAGCTGGAACGTAATAATACCCTCTTCTATCACGAAAATCTTGAAAGTACTCGCTCGAAAGAAGTGTATTCATCAATTGCTCATCGGTATACCCTTGAATCTTTCCAAATTTCTTGATGTCCAAGATCATTCCCACGAATTTCATATTCTCCGACATCGCGCAGTTTGCTTCCCAAAAGTTGAATGCCTGAATCGCTTTATCCAAATCATTAATGAGAATATATTGTGGAATGAGGGTCGAAGCATTGTATTCAATGTCCGCACAATTTTTCATTTGCACTTGCATCAGCGAATCGATAGACGATTGCGCACCCACTGAAAGTGTAAACAATGCACTTAGTGCAACAAGCAATAGTTTCTTCATTTTGATTTGTTTTTATACAAGGTCTCATACTTTGATATCCATTGGTCTGGTGTCATTTTCGACATCAATTCTCCTATCAATTTCAAAGGAATCTCATTCACCTTTTTAAATCGAATACAACTCTTGCCCATGTCCAACTTCGACTTTACGTGATTTGGATATTCACTCGTAAACCAGTCGTACAATTTAGGATCGGCATAGACACCCATGTGATAAACCGCGATAAAGTTTTTTTGCGAAGCAACAGCAAGAAACGGCAACGGCAGTTTCGGGTCGCAATGATAGCCATCAGGATATTTTGAATGCGGCACCACCCAGCCCATCATTCCGTATGAAATAGTTTCCTGGAATCCCTTGGGAATATTCTTATTAATAGTCTTACGCAATTCTTCCATCGCCGCCTTGCGGTCATCTGGAAGTGCATTTATAAAATCATCTACATTCATCGTCTTTACAATTTCTTATTTTATTTCTTTAGGTCTCGTTGGTCAAAATAAAAATTTTCTCCACAGAGTTAAAAGAGAATAACAGAGTTACACAGAGTTCTTGATTTCCAATTCCTAATTTCAAATCAATCATCCATTAGCCCTCTTCCATGCGCGAAGCGCCCATACATCAACCATCAGACATCAAACCTCAAACATCCGATTGTTCATTACACGAAGATAGGAAAATGAACCTCACTATATTTGAACTGTAACAAGCATTATGAAAAGACAACTTCTACTTTTAACATTTGGGCTAATGGTGTCGATCTGCGCCAACGCACAAATCTATTTTGTTGATTCGATAGCTTATGTCATTCTTAAAGAAAAGAGAACTACACCGATAAAAGGTGCAAAAATTTGGTACAATGGTGTAGCCATGGATAGTTGCAAAAGTGTTCCTTACATGGGGATGCAAGACGCATATTACACCACCAAAAAAATAGCTCCCCCACGCAATGTGTATGAAAAGTTTCATATCCGTGTAGAGCATCCCGATTTTGCTGTTCTTGACGATAGTTTGTATTTGACCAATGAAATTTTTCTTTTCAAACCAACGGATACTTATTTCTATAATTCGAATAAAATCCCAACGCGCAAATACGATGGAAAGACTATGGTATGGAAGTCTAAAATGTCATTGGAAGCACTAAAAGAATTAGCTGAAAAAACTGGAGGCGTATACCTTGAAAGTTACAATGCTTGCCCAGGTTTTAAAGGTGATGACAACCCAGGCTACGGACCAATGGTTCATGTCTTTCAGCACAAGGATGAAAAAGATAGGATTCGATTTTCAAAGAAATCAGACGCATCACCTATGGTCGAAGGGTCGGAGGCGCATCCATTTCGCTTTGGAATTTCGCGTCAAATCACAATTAGTTATCTCGGCTACCTCGATAAAATCGGTGAAGTAGAAAAACTTCTTGATAAATTAAAATCTTCAGGTAAAATTCGTGATTACTATGTACAACGCATGTCTATCATCATGATTCAAATTAATCTAGAACCAGGCGATGAATTCAAAGCCAACGAAATCATTGAAGAACTCATGAGGAGCAATGGGTATTTAGAACATCCGGTTCAAGAGCCGATTATGTTTATATGCCCGGGATAGCGCTTCGCGCATGGCTGAGGGATGATGGCTGATGGCTGATGGCCCTTCGACAGGCTCAGGGACCGGGGAAAATTCAGGGAATTAATCCAATTTAAACTTCACTGGTAAGGTGTATTGATATCTTACGGGTTTGCCGTTATTTTTTGCGGGGGTTTCAAATTTCTTTAGTTTTTTAACCGCGGCTTCAGCGGCCTTTGTAAGACCTGGTCCGCCGCTTACACCACGTTTCACTTCAACGTTCGTTATACTTCCGTCCTTTTCTACAACAAAGCCTACATAAACATTGCCTTGAATACCATTCTCTTTTTCCATCTCAGGATATACAAGATTCGCATTAAGATCTTTCATCATACCATCCGTTCCACCCGGGTAAACCGGCATTTCTGAAGCAAAGGATAGAATCTCTTCCTCGCGCGGTACTGCTTCTTCATAAGCAGGTGCTTCGACGTTTTCGTCACCACCCCAATAACCATCTTCCGCTACAACCTCCATTACTTGCAATTCTTCATAGGGTGAATAGAAAGCAGTGTCTTTGGAAAGTAAAATCATATTGGCTACGAACGGATGTTTCTTCATATTTTGCTTCCACACATCAGTAAGTTCTACTTTCACCAAACCTGATTTAGAATTTTCAAAAATCTCGTAATTAATAATCGCACCATTAGAAATAAAAACACGGAACGCTTCCTTGTTACCATCTTTATCCAAGTCGGACTCTATGACCGGTCCAATGACCAATCTTTGAGACATAGGGTAACTAGCCATCTTCAGCTCCAATTCGTTCACACTCATGTACTCTTTTGAAACCAGATTTGCAGTCAGTAGTACTTTTCTCTTCACTGCAGTTTGGGCATTTGGATAATAATGTCCCCAACTTGCATTATCATAACCAAAATCCTGGTCACCCAATTCTTGATAGTTCGACCATTCGTTTTCGACCAACATGATCACTTTGAAATCCTTGGCGCTTGCAGGGTTCGAGAATTTGGTGAGTTTTTGTTTTTTCAATTTGGTGTTTACTACACTAACTATTGGCAGAGCTTGATAGCGAATTCCTGCTTCATTCTTTTTGTTTGGGAAACTAGTAATCGCAATTGTTTCACTGTCATCAACTGGTCTTCCGAAAATTACCGACTCATAATAATTAGAGTTTAACAATTGTCCTTTCGATCCATTTCCGTTCACATATCCGCGTTTACCCGAATGATCATAGGTAATCCATTTTGTAGTTCCGGATTTATCTTTTCCTTTTTCGGCATAAAGTAAATTCCAAGCGCTGTCATTGTACAACAAAGCAAAACCATCCACGTCCAAAGTATAATCGTTGTAAATAATGGGTGACTTGGACGCTTTAGAATAATCTTCAGCAATATATTTTTGGACAACCAGCGTTTCATGATTGCGCCATTCACCAGTAAATTTTTTTTGACCTCCGATGGCACAAGGATTATCTCGTTCATCTCCAAAGAATACATTCAAATATTCCTCCGCAGAAAAATCACGATTGATATCATGGCGTCTGATATCGCACATTTTTTGATAAGAAAAATTAAATCTCTTTTCAATAAAAAGATTCTCATCAAACCAGACTGTATCCAAAGGATTAGCTATCATTTTTGGATAATTGGTAGAGTTAACTGCAACTAACTTATTCTTGATATATTCATTAATTAATTTTGTTCGAAATGACTGAATAGCGTCCTTTCCTTTTATGGGAAAGCCCATTACTTGATCTATTTCTGACGGCTCAATAAAACTTAGTGCGCCCATTAATTCTTCGAGCGCATTTACCTTTAGGGTATCAGAAATATTCGCATTGGTAGAAACTACAAAGAAAATTCCTCTATGGATTTCTCCGGCAAGTCCAATTTCCTTGCGCCAGTCATATTCAAAAGTCTTTAGCTTGGGATGAAAATTCTTCGTTAACTCTGTACCTGAACGTAATCGGCGCAAGTAATCCGTGGTGTAGGCTTCATTCTCATAGAAAAATTCATTTCTGAAAAAAACTTTCAATCCACTCGGTTTGTGAACCACATTCGAATAATTGCCATAAACATCTCTATCGGACATGAAGTAGTACATCGCAAATGGTTCCGCTCTCGGCAATGCCCATTCGGTAGTATCCACATTCAATTTTCCAAATAGAGGAACGTAATACGTGATTTCATTTTGGCTAAAC
>CALRZB010000117.1:0-8258 GCA_943372555.1 Chryseobacterium gleum
AAATCAGGAGAAGGATTCTATTTGTTGAACAAAGAGACGAAGGAACTTTCAGTGTCTTCAACATTCAAAAAATAATTTTAATCAAAACTAATTAGGTCTCAACCGAATAGAAAACGGTTGAGACCCAATTTCAGAGGATTTCAAAAATAAATTTGCAAATCCAAAAACACAGAGTATCTTTGCACCCGCTTTTACAGAAAAGCAAGTGTAGGGAGCATAGCTCAGCTGGTTCAGAGCATCTGCCTTACAAGCAGAGGGTCACAGGTTCGAATCCTGTTGCTCCCACTACAGAATCCCGCGCCATTCGCGGGATTTTTTTTTATACTCAGATTATGAAAGTTGAATTAGAAAAAATTCTTTCTGTTTCAGGAAAACCTGGAATTTTCAAACTCGTTGCAGGTGGCAAGAGCGTAATCATTGCCGAGTCACTTGTTGACGGTAAAAGACTCCCTATTCACCCTAGCCAGCGCGTTAGCTCTCTATCTGACATTAGCATCTTCACTAGCGAAGAGGATGTTCCATTGAAAGATGTTTTCACTAAAATGAAAGAGCATTACAATGGACAAGCTGCAGATTACAAAAGCGAACCTCAAGTATTACGCGGTGAAATCGTAAAGTTCTTACCAACCTACGATGCAGAGCGTGTCTACGACAGCGATATCCGTAAATTATTTCAGTGGTTCAATATTCTTCAAGCAAAAGACATGCTTGAATTTGTTGAAGAAGAAGCTGAAGAGGGTACAGACACAGCAGAATAATATTAGTGCTTAAACGCAGGTAAATCCTGAAGATAGTTCCAAGAACCTTCTTCAGGTTTTATTTGTGCGCAAAAATGTCTGAGTCCATTGGTTACCATTAAAAATGGTACTTTCAAAGTCAAATTGTATCGTGCAGCCTGATCAAAAACACCTTGTGAAATTTCAATTTCAGGTGCTTTACATTCTACAAGTAAAAAAGGAATAGTAGTTTTATCAAAGACCACAACATCCGCTCTCTTCTTTAAGCCGTTGACCTTTAAAGACCTTTCCACCGAAATTAGTCCTTGTGGATATTGAAGCTCATTAATTAAATAGGCTACGGTGTGCTGCCTTACCCATTCTTCAGGAGTGAGTAATAACCATTTTTTTCGAATGTTATCCCATATCTCGATACCACGTTCGACGCGGCGAGTGCGAAAAGTATAGGATGGAAAATTTAACGGTTGCATATATTTCTTATCGTTGCGAAGGTAAGACCATGATGCAAAAATGAATAATGCTATATTTGAATACTTATGGAATCAAAAGAAGAAATAGTAAAAAACTGGCTACCCAGATACACGGGCACTAGTTTGGAGGGATTTGGAGAGTACATTCTGCTAACCAATTTCGATAATTATGTGAAGAAATTCGCTGAGTGGCACAACGTGCCCATTATTGGAGAAGATAAGGCCATGTCTACAGCAACTGCTGACGGGATAACGATTATCAACTTCTCGATGGGTAGCGCAAACGCGGCAACCATCATGGATTTGCTAACTGCAATTTCTCCAAAGGCAGTCTTATTCCTGGGCAAATGCGGAGGATTAAAAAAGAGAAATAACATTGGTGATCTTATTTTACCGATAGCTGGAATTCGAGGTGAAGGAACGAGTAATGACTATTTCCCGCCTGAAGTACCTGCGTTACCTGCATTTACGCTTCAACGAGCGATTTCTTCTACTATTCGCGATATGGGATTAGATTATTGGACAGGCACTGTATACACGACCAACCGTCGTGTATGGGAACATGATCTCAAATTCAAGGAATACCTCAGAACAATTCGTGCAATGGCCATAGATATGGAAACGGCAACGCTCTTTTCGGTTGGATTCGCGAATAAAATTCCAACAGGAGCTTTGCTTCTGGTTAGTGACCAGCCCATGATTCCACAAGGAGTAAAGACATCAGAGAGTGATGCAAAAGTGACCACTGGATATGTTGATCAGCATATCAAAATAGGAATCGAAGCACTAAAAGAAATAAGAGACGAAGGTCGTTCGGTTAGACACTTGAAATGGGACTAATCTTAACCATCTTTGCACCCTCTAAAAAACAGGCATGGATCATCTGAGAATCATACGCGACATTGAAATGAGAAATTTCAAACCCATCTATTTCTTGATGGGAGAAGAGCCTTATTTCATAGATATGATCACAGACAAGATAGAAGACTCTATTTTGGATGAGGCTTCTAAAGCGTTCGGTCAAACTGTTGTTTATGGACGCGACGTAGCACTTGACCAAGTCATTTCTTTAGCAAAAGGATTTCCTATGATGGGAGATCTTCAAGTTGTGATTGTGAAAGAGGCACAAGACCTGAAGGAGTTCAAACGTGGAAATAAGAAGAGCGATGATGACGATGATAGCGACGACGTTGCGGTTGACACGAGTAAGAATCCAATGGCCGCTTTCGAACACTATGTTTTAAATCCATCACCTACAACCATTCTTGTTTTCGCTATGAAAAACAAGAAGTTGGACAAGCGATTGAAGGTTTATAAAAACATCGAAAAGGTCGGGCTGATCTTCGAATCAGAAAAGCTTCGAGACTATAAAATGGCCGATTGGATAAAATCTTATGCCCAGCACCAAGGCTTCGGCATGGATAATAAAATCGCAGAATTGCTGGCTGAATACCTTGGAACAGATTTGAGTAAAGTGGTGAATGAAATCAGCAAACTTGCGATTATTCTACCCAAAGGCACGCAAATCACAGCCGAGCATGTGGAAGAAAACATTGGCATATCCAAAGATTTCAATGTTTGGGAACTGCAGAAAGCATTGGGTTTAAAGGACGTATTGAAGGCAAATAGAATTATTCACTATTTCGAAAACAATCCTAAAAACAACCCTATTCAGTTGGTGATTCCAAGTTTGTACAATTATTTCTGCAAACTAGCCATATATATATCTGTTCAAGACAAGTCGAAAGCAGCAGCAGCCATGGGCGTAGCTCCATTTGCTGTAAATGACTATAAGTTAGCCAGTGCAAAATATGAGGCCAAAAAAGTGGAGCGAATCATCAGTCATTTGCGACAAGCAGACCGCCAAAGCAAAGGCATGGAAGGCGGCAGAATAGAGACAGGCGACATTTATCGCGAACTCATTTATAAGACACTCCACTGACAATCCTATTATGTCCAATATTAACTTCGCGCCATGACTTTAAAAAATGATTTAATTCTCAGAGCAGCGCGTGGTGAAAACGTAGACAGAACTCCTGTGTGGGTGATGCGACAAGCTGGCCGTGTGCTTCCCGAATACAGAGCTGTTCGTGCGAAGGCGGGAAGTTTCAAAGGACTTCTATTCAATCCCGAAGCTGCTGCCGAAGTGACAATTCAACCTGTAGACTTGCTAGGCGTAGATGCAGCCATATTATTCAGCGATATTTTAGTTATCCCCGAAGCTATGGGGCTTCCATACAATATGGATGAGGGAAAAGGTCCCTCTTTCGATAACGTCATTAACACTGAAAAAGATTTAGAAAGGCTATCAACGAATCACATCGTTGAAAATCTAGACTATGTAATGCAGACACTTCGTCTCATTAACAAAGAACTTGATGGTAGAGTGCCGCTTATAGGTTTTGCTGGAGCACCGTGGACTATCTTCTGCTATATGGTAGAAGGAAAAGGATCAAAGACATTCTCAAAACCTCGAGCAATGTTGATGCAGAATCCAGAATTGGCACATGCCTTGCTTAGCGCCATCACAGATGCGACCATTACTTATTTGAAAGCTCAAATAAATGAAGGCGTTCATATCGTTCAACTATTCGATAGTTGGGCTGGAATTTTGAATAAAGACACTTACAACACATTTGCACTTCCTTATATGAAAAGAATATGCGACTCCATAGAAACTGTTCCTGTGACAGTTTTCGCCTTGGGCGCTTTCTTTTCGTTGAAAGAGTTAAGTGAATTATCTTGCGCAACCGTAGGACTCGATTGGCACATCGATGCTGCGGAAGCTCGAAAGATTGTTGGATCAAATAAAACCCTTCAAGGTAATATGGATCCCGCTGTTCTTTACGGCGATTATAACCTTATAAAGACCAAAACAACCGAGATGCTCAACTCTTTTGGGCCTCAAAGACATATTGCTAACCTAGGACACGGAGTTTATCCCGATATTAGCGCGGACAAACTCAAGTTTTTTATAGATACCATTAAAGAACATCAACACGAATAAGTACCATGAACATTCGCTATTTCGCTCTCGCTCTATGTGTAGCCATCTCAAGCAACACCTTTGCTCAGAGTAAAAAAACAACTGGAAAGACTGACAAGGCAAAAGAAGAAGCGCCAGTTGAAGTTTCCGACAACCTTGTGGCTAATCCTAGCTTTGAGGACTGCAACATCAAAACGTTAAAGGCATACAGCCAACTTAACGAACTTTGCTCTCCTTGGTTTTCTCCAAACAAAACATCTGCAGATCTTTTCGCTGAAGGCGTTAAAGGAACTAAAGTTGTAGCCGGAACTAATGACTATGGCAAACAAGGACCTATGGATGGTACTTGCTATGGCGGTTTCCGTGCTTATACCAAAGACCCAAAGAAATCAAGAACATATCTTGAAACTAAACTTACAGCTCGTCTTGAAAAGAATCAATTGTATTGCGTTCGTATCAATGTGAGCCTAGCGGATCTTTCTAAGTTCGCTGTAAACAACATCGGTGTTTTCTTCTCAGACCGTAAAATTCAAAATCAAAATGACTTTGCTTTAACGTTCACTCCTCAAGTGACTGAGAAAAACAATAAAGTGATTAATAACCTAGATGGTTGGGAAACAATTTGCGCAACTTTCATTGCAACTGGTAATGAGGAGTACATCGTAATTGGTGGATTTGGTGAAGATGGAAAAATGAAAGTGGAGAAGGTTAAAAAACCTGCGGGAGTAACTGGCACAGTATTAAACGATGCTTACTATTTCATCGACAATATCGAAATCGTTCCAGTAGATGCTCAAAGTCAATGCATCTGCGGAAAGGCGGATAAAATGGAAGCTGATTTAATCTACAGCCGCTCAAGTGCGAAGTCTCCTGGAATGACTCCACAACAGATGATTCAAGCAAGTGGTATTTATTTCGCGGCATTAAGCAACGAAATCCCAGCAATGTTTGAAACAGACATTACTGAAATTGCTCGCATAATGAAAGAAAATGCTGCAATCAAACTTGAATTAATTGGTCACAGCGATGCTGATGAAACCCCTGAAGCTAAGATTAACCCGAGTTACGCAGAAATGGCTAAAAAACGAGCTGAGGCAGTAAAAACAGCGTTGGTCAATGCTGGTGTTTCAGCTGATCGTATTACAGTAACTTCTAAAGATGACACCTCTCCTGCAAACACGAAAGCAACGCCTATGGCGAAAGCGCAAAACAGAAGAGTAGAGCTTATTGCCAAATAATTTTTGGCTTGATATTAGAATCAACAAGGGTCGCTTAATAAAGCGGCCCTTGTTGTTTAAAATAATCGGATTCTTTTTCTGTTATTCGTACCGTGGTAAAAACCTTTGTATTCATACTAGCTATTTTTTGGACCAATTTCTTATTGGCTCAAACAAAATCTCAAAACCTCGTCGTTAATGGTAGTTTTGAGGAAAAAGCCTATTGTCCCTCGAATTTTAATCAGCAACAATTAAAATCAGTTTCTAGCTGGAGTCAACTCAACGAAGGCACTCCCGACCACTTCCATAGATGCAGTGAAAAAGTCGGAGTACCAAAGAATATTTTTGGATACCAAGAGGCACAAGAAGGCGATAGTTATATTGGTATGGCCGTCTACAGTCCATCACAAAGAAATTATCGCGAATACCTTACATCTAAACTCGTGAGACCTTTATTAGCCGGTGAAATGGTGTGTATTGAAATGTACATCTCCACTGCTGACTATTCTAAGTATGTGACCGATGATTTTGGACTTATCCTTTCAAATGAAAAATTAAAACAAGATCGAAACCAGGTTATCGCGCAGCGCTATACACTCGGCAATCCTGCATTGCACATGTTAGATGCCTTTGAGGACTGGGTCTTAATTAGTGATGTTTATACAGCCAAAGGCGGTGAAGAATTTATTACTGTTGGCTGCTTTCGCATAGATAAGGAGCTCAAAATTATGAGTAGGACTAAAGAAGGTGGAGCAAAAGAGGATAACAAGTGGTCCTACGTTTATGTCGATAATGTGAGTGTGAAAACCATTGGCAAGCGCGAAGAATGCTCTTGTGAAAACGACATCATTCGAAGCATGGTCGTAGATCCTCCGCTTGAGCTAAGTGAATATGACAAGGTAAAATTGGATGCCATCTATTTTGACTTTGACAAAGATGAATTGACAGAGCAATCGATAAATGAACTTGAAGAATTGTATGGATTGCTCCGCAAGAATAAAGCGATGTTCATCGAAATCGATGGACATACAGACATCGTAGGAAATGGAGAGTACAACATCGGTTTATCACAACGTCGTGCTGAACGAGTGATTGAATACTTGGTAAAAAAAGGCATAGCAAAAGACCGACTCACCATAAAAGCTTATGGAAGCACATTACCCGCAGCGGAAAATGAAACCGAAGAAGGCAGGGCAAGAAATAGACGAGTTGAATTCCAAGTACTCGAAAAACGCTACATGCTGGTGCAATAGTTAACTATTGATTTGTTCCCAGACCTTGTCTTTTAGTTTGTCGATATTAAACCCTGAAACGGCTGAGATAAAAATATGCGGAATGTCTTTGGGCAGAGTTGGCGCCATTTCATTCATCATTTGTTCATCCATCATATCACATTTCGTGATAGCCAATAGTCTTCTCTTATGAAGAAGTTCAGGGTTGTATTTCTGAAGTTCATTCAATAGAATTTCATATTCTTTAGTAATGTCGGGAGAATCACAACCGACCATAAACAGCAAGCTAGAATTTCTTTCTATATGTCGCAAGAAGCGATGACCAAGTCCTTTACCTTCAGAAGCACCTTCGATGATTCCAGGAATGTCGGCCATTACAAAAGATCTATCACCTCGGTATCTGATCATACCTAGGTTTGGGACAAGCGTAGTAAATGGATAATCGGCAATCTCTGGTTTAGCTGCTGAAACAGCCGATAAGAGTGTTGATTTACCAGCATTTGGAAAACCGACTAATCCTACGTCTGCAAGAACTTTTAACTCAAGAATTTTCCACTCTTCTTTACCTGGCTCTCCTGGCTGAGCGAATTTTGGAGTTTGGCGTGTTGCCGTTTTGAAATGGTGATTTCCTTGTCCACCTCTTCCACCTGAAACGATGACGTGTTCTTCACCGTGTTCGGTGATTTCAAAATGAACTTCACCGGATTCTGCATCACGCGCCACTGTTCCCAGCGGAACGAGTAAAACCTCGTCTTCGCCTTCCGCACCTGATCTGAGGGAAGCGCTGCCACCTTGACCATCTTCAGCAATAACGTGTTTTCTATATTTCAAGTGGAGCAGTGTCCACACATCGGTGCTACCTCTAATAATTATATGGCCACCTCTACCGCCATCTCCTCCATCAGGTCCGCCTTTAGCAGTGAACTTGTCGCGATGTAAATGCATTGAACCAGCACCACCCTTTCCAGAGCGGCAACAGATTTTCACATAATCGACAAAATTTGAATCAGCCATAATTTTCCTCTATACCTACACTACCGCAGTTTCTATAGCTTGGTATAGACGTTCGGAAATCTCTTCGATTGTTCCGATACCATCAATACCTTTGTATTTACCCTGTGCTTTGTAGTATTCTGCAACAGGCGCGGTTTCACGATTATATACATTAATGCGGTTTTGAATCACCGTAGGATCAGCGTCGTCAGGACGTCCACTGCTCTTAGCACGATTCAAAAGACGTGCTTTCAATTCATCTTCGTTTACTTCCAAAGCAAGCATGCACGTAATCGACGAATTTTTAGAAGTAAGAAAATTATCAAGTGCTTCAGCTTGAGCTCCAGTTCGTGGAAAGCCATCGAAAATAAAACCTTTAGCATCTGCGTGATTATTCACTTCCGACTCCAACATACTGATAGTCACACTATCTGGAACCAATTCACCCTTATCCATAAAGCTTTTCGCCAATTTACCTAGGTCGGTTTCGCCCTTGATATTATATCGAAAAATATCCCCAGTACTCAGGTGTACCAATTGATATCGGGCGATCAGATTTTCGCTCTGAGTGCCTTTGCCGGCGCCGGGAGGGCCGAATAGGACGATGTTCAGCATTACGTTTT
>CALRZB010000118.1:0-8256 GCA_943372555.1 Chryseobacterium gleum
TTTTCGAGAACGGACATTCCTATAATGGATCAACCAGAACTCAGAGAAGGTATCACCATAGGAAATGATGTTTGGATAGGCAGTGGTGTTAAGATAATGGATGGTGTTCACATTGGCGATGGCGTTGTAATAGCTGCCGGCTCAGTAGTAACGAAATCTATACCTGAATACGCTGTTGTAGCTGGAGTGCCTGCAAGAATTATAAAAACAAGAAATAACAAATCATGATAGCACAAATAAAAAGAGGAGTAAAGAAAGTTCTAGGACTAACCTCTCCATTCGAAAAGGCTGATTCAATTTTTACGCATACAACCCAACCCGAGCGCAAGTTGTTATTTGAATTCGCTAAAAAAACAAAAGGCGACGTATTAGAAATTGGTTCTTATTTAGGAGCCTCTAGCTGTTATATCGCAGAAGGTTTATACAACACAGATCGAAAACTATATTGCGTCGACACTTGGCAAAATCACGCCATGACAGAAGGTCAAAAAGACACTTTTGCATCTTTCAATTCTAATACAAAACGATATTCTAACAACATCGTGATGCTTCGTGGTTTCTCTGGTGACGTGAGTAAGACAGCAAATCATCGTTTTGGTTTTGGATTTTTTGATGGTGACCATTCCTATGAGGGAGTAAAAATCGATTGGGATTCTTGGAAAGATAAATTTGAACCAGGAGCACTAATATGTTTCCACGATTACGGATGGGCTGAAGGAGTGCAAAAATTAGTTGCAGAAGAAATCAAGCCAATCGCCAAAGAACACGGCGAACTTCCAAATCTATTCTGGGCGCGAATCTAAAAATTGCCAACCATAGAAATGAAAATCACTGTTGTTATACCCACTCGAAATAGGGCAGACTTATTAAAGTCAACCCTAAACTCGTTGCTGAATCAAACACTAGGTCGCAACGACTTCGAAGTGATTGTGGTGGACAACGGTTCTACAGATAATACACCTTCGGTGGTTGAATCATTTCAAGATCAACTTCAAGTGCGTTGCATATACGAGGCGCGACCTGGTTTGCACCGCGGCCGCCATGCCGGTTGGTTAGCAGCCAAAACAGATTATATCGTTTATGCTGATGATGATATTGAAGCTTTCCCAACATGGCTTGAAACCATAGTTAGTGTCTTTGATTCAAATAATCAAATCGCACTTATCGGCGGAAAGAATCTTCCAAAATTTCAAGCAGCTCCGCCGTTTTGGATTACTGAAATGTGGAATAAGCCTCATCGCTTTGGCAGAATGATGGCAGATTTGAGCATTCTCGATTTTGGTGAAAAAGAAATGGAAATACATCCGATGTATATCTTCGGATGCAACTTCGCAGTGAGACGAATTATTTTGGAAAAGACTTCTGGCTTTCATCCGGATGGAATGCCATTTGAATTAATCGAATATCGCGGAGACGGGGAAACATATGTTGCCGAATGGGCGCAGGCCAATGGGTATATCGCCTATTATCATCCAAACGCTTCTGTTTATCATGTGGTAACAAAAGAGCGTCTTACACAAGAGTATTTTTTCAAAAGGAGATATACCCAAGGTATCTCCGACGCATACACCATGCTTCGAGCAGGCAAATCAAAGCAACGGTTCATGAACAGTGGACTGAAATACAAGCTTAGAGTGCTACTTGGATTTGAACAAATAAAAATGCTCTTTGATATAAAAAATGAATTATCACGAACCGAATTTGATAAACAATTAGAGATTAGTTATCAAAACGGATTTGACTTTCTTGTGGGCAATTATAAGCATCGCAATGAGGTCAAAGAATGGATACACAAAGAAAATTACCTAGAATGAATATCCTAGTAACTGGTGGAGCAGGATTTATTGGTAGCACCTTGATTGATAATTTACTTCGTGATAATAAAAATCGCGTAGTAAGTATCGACAATTTTGATGCGTTCTACGATCGTTCCATAAAAGAGGGAAATATCAAAAGTCATTATTCCTTTCCCAATTTCGAATTCCACGAAATGGACATTCGAAATATCAATAAATCAATGTTGGTTGATCAAGATTTCGATATCATCATTCACCTTGCTGCTAAGGCAGGCGTGAGACCAAGTATTGATCAACCCCAAGCCTATTTTGACGTAAATATCAATGGCACATTGGAATTATTGGAGTTTGCTAAAAACAGAAATGTAACTCAATTCGTTTTTGCTTCTTCAAGCAGTGTTTACGGCATTAATGAATCATTTCCTTGGAGCGAAAGCGATCCTGATTTGATGCCAATAAGTCCATATGCTTCTTCGAAATTAGCATGCGAGAAAATCGGTTTTACCTATAGTCATCTATTCGATATTCGTTTCATTGCATTGCGCTTTTTTACCGTTTACGGACCAAAGCAGCGTCCTGATTTAGCAATTAGTAAATTCATCAATCGAATAAGCAATGGGCTACCAATTGATGTTTATGGTGATGGTTCAACAAGCCGAGATTACACGTATGTAGAAGATATAGTAAAAGGAATACGCGCTGCTATGAACTATACAGCGAGCAAATTCGAGATCTTCAATCTAGGAAACAACGAAAGACATTCTCTTATTTCCCTGATTGATTCTATTGGTGAAGCCACAGAAAAAGAACCCATCCTTATATACCGCGATGATCAACCTGGAGATGTTCCTCACACATGCGCAGATATTTCTAAAGCATCAAAAAACCTAGGATATCATCCAGAAACATCCTTAAAAACAGGCATTGCCAATCAAATCATTTGGTCAAAAAACAATCAAAAATATGATTGAAAAAATTTCACATAATTCCCTTGAGCTCGCGATAATCATCCGTTCTCAATATAAAAAAGACGGCATTGAATTCTTTACGAATGACAATGATTCGCAGCAGCTTGGGTATATGAACAGACCTGAGGGCTACATCATTTTACCTCACCGTCATAACCTTGTGCCTAGAGAAGTCCATTTGACACAAGAGGTTTTGCTCATTAAAAGCGGCAAAGTGAGAGTAGACTTCTACGATAATGATCAAGAATATATTCAAAGCAGAATCCTTCATACTGGAGATGTGATACTTCTTTCTGATGGTGGACACGGATTCAAAATGCTTGAACAGTCAGAAATCATTGAAGTAAAACAAGGTCCTTATTGCGGAGAAAAAGACAAAGTAAGATTTGAGTCAATTTCAGAAGACCTAGTTAAATTCGACATTTGATGAATACAAATTTTCAAGACTACAGCAAATACTACGACCTTCTTTATAAAGACAAAGACTATAAAGGAGAAAGCGATTACGTGCTTCGCAAGCTAAAAGAAATAAACCCGAATATTCATTCGGTTTTAGAATTAGGCTGCGGAAGCGGCAATCACGCCCAGTATTTGTGCAACAGTGGATTAGATGTTACTGGCATTGAGCGAAGTGAAGACATGATAAAAGAAGCGCTCAAAAAAAATATCAAGGGCTTCACTCCTGCTCAGGGCAACATCTCTACTTACAGTCTCGGAAAGAGATTTGACGCTGCAATATCCTTATTCCATGTTATTTCCTATTTGAACAAAAACGATGAATTAATCGAATGTTTCAGAACTACGCATGAGCATCTGAATGACAACGGAATTTTCTTATTTGATATCTGGTACACACCTGCTGTATTGACGCAGCGTCCAGAAACTAGAGTGCGCAAGCTAGAAGACGAAAACGTGAAGATCACACGCATAGCACAGTCTTCCATGAATCATGAAAGCAATGTCGTGAATGTAAATTTCGAAGTATTCATAGAGAATAAAATATCAAATACATTTTCAACGCTTGAAGAAACGCATCCGATGCGCCATTTCAGTGTAAATGAAATTGATCTATTAGCGAAACTAACAGGATTCAAAATCCTAGAAAAGGAAGAATTTTTATCTTCACAACCTGCAAGTGAAAAGACATGGGGGGTATGTTTCATTTTGCAAAAAATCTAAACCTATGAGCAAGCCAATTCCAGTAAATACGCCAATATTAGAAGGCAATGAGCTTAAGTATTTGACCGAATGCATCACCACAGGATGGATTTCGAGCGAGGGGCCATTTATATCTGAGTTTGAAAACAAAATGGCTGTATACGTGCAGCGCAAACATGGTATAGCAGTATGTAATGGCTCAGCAGCTCTTGACATCGCCGTGAAAGCATTGCATCTTGGACAAGGTGACGAAGTGATCATGCCAGCTTTCACAATCATTAGTCCTGCTCAATCTGTAGTATCAGCAGGCGCAACTCCCGTTTTGGTGGAAACAGATATGACCACTTGGAATATGGACGTCACTAAGATTGAGGCAAAAATAACTTCTAAAACCAAGGCAATTCTCATCGTTCATATTTATGGACTTCCAGTAGATATGGATCCCGTGCTTGAAATCTGTAAAAAATACAATTTGAAACTTATAGAAGATGCTGCAGAAATGCATGGTCAAACCTATAAGGGTCGTCCTTGCGGGAGTTTCGGTGATATCAGTATTTTCAGTTTCTATCCCAACAAGCATATTACTACTGGTGAAGGCGGAATGATTGTTTGCAATGATGATGAGACTGCAGAACGTTGTCGTAAACTCCGCAATCTTGCCTTCGAACCTGGACGCAGATTTGTGCACCAAGAAATTGGTTGGAATTACAGAATGACTAATTTACAAGCAGCCTTAGGACTTGCGCAACTAGAAAGAATAGACGCGCACATTATTCGTAAAAGAGAAATTGGTCGCGCATATCAAGATGGCCTCAGCGGATTATCCGGTTTTCAATTGCCATTGGCTCAAACTGATTATGCTGAAAATATATATTGGGTTTTCGGACTTGTTGCTGAATCACAGGAATTGTGTGAATCGACATGTGCGAAATTGAGTAAAGCACAAATTGGAACAAGACCATTCTTTTGGTGCATGCACGAGCAGCCCGTATTTCAAAAAATGGGATTGTTTTCAAATGAAACATATCCCAATGCTGAAAAAATCGCACGCAATGGATTCTACGTCCCAAGTGGACTTGGATTAACCAATGAAGAGATTAGCATCGTTATTGAAACACTTGTCAATGGATAAATTAAAAATAGCTGTATATCTCGACGCCGACTACAAACCACAAGTAGGCGGAGGATTTAGCTATGCTTCAAAGCTTGTTGAGCTTATAGATCAATACTCTTTTGATGAGCAAATTGAAATTGTTTTTATTTCTGAATCGAAGCTTGGAGCACATTCTTTTTCTAAAAGCTTTTTGCATATTCCAAAGAATCAATTCATTTCTGAGTGTTGGACTTTCGGAAAGAAATTACGTTTAAAGATTTCATCCTTGCTGCCCGCAGGAACAAAGATGATGAAGGAAACTATTGCTGAGCTGCAATCCGCTATAAATTCAAAAGTTGTTTCTTTTCTTAATGATAATTCTATTGACCTTGTCTACTATCTGAAGCCAGAGAGCAATCCTTACGACACTCCATATATCATGACTCATTGGGACTTGGGACATAAAACGATGTTTGCATTTCCAGAGTCTACACAAGAAGGCAATTTCGAAAAGCGTGAAAAATATCACCGCATCGAATTGCAAAAGGCTTTTGCCATTTTTACTGAAAGCGAAACAAGCATTGATGAATTAGTATTTCATGAGCGCATTGATAAATCGCGCATGTTCGTGTTGCCCTTAATGCCCGGGAAAGTAGTTGGAATGGCTGTTCCAGAGGCCACGCAAAGTGATATTCTAAAAAAATGGTCACTTGAAAATGGCCAATTCTATTTCTATCCTGCGCAGTTTTGGGCACACAAAAACCACTACGCATTAGTACAAGCATTCGTCCTCGTTTCGCAAAAAAACCCTGATGTTAAATTAGTTCTTAGTGGCTCTGATAAAGGCAACAAAAAATACATAGAGCAGCTTGTTTCCAAATTGAATCTTTCAGCAAAAGTACTTTTCGTTGGCTTCATTTCAGACGAAGAAGTATTTGCTTTGTACAAGAATGCTATTGCCTTGGTAATGCCAACATTGTTAGGACCAACCAATATGCCATTACTAGAGGCGCATGCATTGGGATGCCCTGTTCTGTGCAGCAATCTCCCAGGACATCAGAAACAGATGGGAAACAAAGCCACATATTTTGACCCTATCAATCCTTCAGATATTGCCGAAAAAATGTGCGGAACAATATTGAGACATACGGCTTATGAAGACACCACGAAATATGGACAAATTCTGAATGATCACTTTATAAAATTGCTCCCACTCAGAAGAACATTTGGCCACTAAAACAAAGACTTATCTTCTGGCAATTATCGCCATATTTGCTTCTCTATTTTCTCCCTCGCGCCAGCGCTTTAATGCCTTCTTCATTCTCTGAAAAAGACTTGGCATAGAAAGGTCTTCCTTTACAAAAGTGCAATCCGATTCTGTTACCCACCCTATACCAACGATATAGGCTTTTCCATTTACGCGCTCAGAAATACGACCTGTCTTAGCCTCGCTCAACACAGCCATTGGCGTAGTATCCCGTGGTAATAAATATGTATTTGTATTTGCTTTAAGAGAAACCTTTGGACATCGGGTAACGAATTCTCTCCATTGTCTATCTTCATCTACTTCATAGAATTCGACAGAAGTAAATCCAGCAGCTTTAAAAACTTCTCGATAATACGTTTTATTTGCAGCGAACAAAGGAATTGCAGAGCCCGGCTTCCAAAGTTTCGAAAAACGCATCTGCGCTGGTCCTTCACCCACAATCATATCTTCACGAAGATGCAGAACTTTATTCGCCAAAGATGCCAATTTAACATGAGCACCATAAGGGTCGTTCAACCAAATAATAACATTTCCACAAAACACGTAATCGAATTTTCGATTCAATTTATCAAGATCATAAACAGAAAGAGAATGCACTTCTACTTTTGATCCAAGATAGTTTTTCGCTGTTAGAATGCCGTAGTTTGGCCAGCCATTGGTCATTTCCCAGTTATGTTTATCATCATGGTAAATGTCTGTCGCTACTATATCGCCAGCTCCTTTGGATTCAGCAATGAAAGAGTACATTCCATCATTTGCACCAGCATCCAAAAAGCTCATGCCTTTCAAATCTTCAGGAAAATGCAAATCATTCCATTGATCTTCATGTCTCACTCCTGGGGTGTACGTATTATTCCCGAGAGGAATTCTATGTCTCCAAAAGTGGTAATTGTAAATCGAATCCATTTTATCACTCATAGCACCAATATTTTCTTAATTCCTCTTTGTTGTTCTCTTTAATATTTTCATTGCACTTGATGAAGAAAGTTTATCGGCCATTTTATGAAAAACACCTAACAACTTCGCTTCTAATGCTCTTTTCTCGTGCAGTAAATCGATATAATCCGAATACCAATCACTTAGTTCAGGCAACACTCTCTTGATTACTTCCTTCTTTTCTTTGTACTTGATTTCGCTCAATTTCGGGTTTGCACTTAATCCATCCATTTCAAAAAAAGTCACCACCTTTTTGAAATTATATGTGGAGCACTTTTCTATAGCAATTGCTCGAATGAAAAATTCCCAATCCGATTCGAAACGGTTGCGTTCTTCATACAATCCGATTTTATCAAAAAGAATTTTCTTTATAAAAGTTGCTTGATGATGAATCGAATTTCTTGCAAGGAAGGACAGGTCAAGTTTTTCTGGCGCGGTGCCAATTCCTTTCGGAGAATCTATATACCCGTATATAATATCTGCAGTTGAATTTTCTTCAAAGACGCGGCGAACAATATCATTGTCGATAAAGGAGTCGCCGCTATTCATGAAAATTAGATACTCTCCTGTCGCTTTTACAATGCCTTTATTCATCGCATTATAAACGCCGCTATCCTTTTCACTTATCCAAAAATCAATCTTACTCTCATTGCTTTTGACAATGTCCACGCTTCCATCGGTCGATGCTCCATCAATAACAATAAATTGAATACTAGAAAAAGTTTGAGACAACACGCTCTCAATAGTGCGCAACAGACCGTCGGCATTATTAAGATTTACTGTAATCACACTTAGTTTATACTCTGGCAGGTTGGAGGAAACTCCAAACTCAGGTTTAGTATCGGGCATGGCTCAAAAGTACAAAAAAACTCACGTTTCAATAGGCTAGAACACCTATATCATTTCACGGCGGCATTTTTATTTGCCAATTGCCCGCATGCCGCATCGATATCCTTTCCTCGTGATCTTCTGCCATTTACAATCAGATTTCGGCTTTCAAGGACAGCCGCGAATGCGTTCACCCTAGCAGGATCTGCT
>CALRZB010000119.1:0-8197 GCA_943372555.1 Chryseobacterium gleum
CGCAGGAGTAGATGCTGTTGTAGCTGAAGGATTTGAGGCTGGCGGTCACAACGGCCGAGAAGAAACAACCACATTATGTTTGATTCCTGCTGTTAAGGAGTCGATTCAAATACCGTTAATTGCCGCAGGCGGCATCGGCTGTGGAAAATCAATGCTAGCGGCAATGATTCTAGGAGCAGAGGGCGTTCAAATAGGTTCAAGATTTGTTGCAACACCTGAATCCAGCGCGCATCAAGCATTTAAAGACAAAATTACCCACTCCAATGAAGGTGATACTTTACTCACTTTAAAGGAATTAACGCCTGTTAGACTTCTAAAGAACGATTTTTTCAATGAAGTCATGACAGCCTATCAAAATGACGCAACTCCAGCGCAATTGAATGAATTGCTCGGAAGAGGGAGGGCCAAAAAAGGTATGTACGAGGGCGATATGAGTCAAGGAGAGTTGGAGATTGGTCAAATTTCATCTCGAATCAAGGAAATCAAGCCTGCGGGAGCAATTGTTCAAGAAATTATTGATGAATATCATAGATTATTGTCACCAACTTATCTTAAAAGTCTCGAATTTTAAGATTGCCGTGCAACCTTTTACCCCTAAGAAGCGTGAAATAATGCATAGGTGCATGCGTTCCGAAAGTCGCTACATCCTTACTTTTGCAGTAAATTGAAAAATGCCCTCCACATATCTGTTGCAAGACAACTTCTGTTGCTAACCACTTTTTTGGTTAGTTGGAATTTTTCACTCGCCCAAATTTCCGTATCTCCGGAAATTAGTTGCGTCAACCTAGATGTGAATAATGAAGTTTTCGAACTCAATTGGCAAGCTCCACTTGACCCAACGTTTAGTTTCCTGAGCTATCATATTTTTCAATCGAGTTCAGCATCTGGAACTTTCACTGAAATAGGCGAAGTTTTCAATTTTAATAATCCGACATTCACTTATGACATGGGTGCGCCTATTGTTTCTGATTTTTGCTTTTACATTCAAACTGAATATTCAGTCGCCGGAACACCCACGATGGCGCCCCCTTCCTCGACTATATGTTCGATTTTTCTTACAGTAACTCCCTCTGCGGCACCTCAAGGATTTGCGAATCTCAATTGGACATCACCATACACTGACATAGCGCCATTTCCAAGCGGAACATTCAATATTCTTTTGGAATATCCTGCGGGCGTATGGACTATAGTTGGTAATACCGATTATTCTCAGACATCATACAGCTACGAAGTGACACTATGTGATGAGTTCTTGAATTTTCAAATTGAATTAGTAACGCCCTATAATTGCAGTTTCATGAGCAATACAGATGGGGAACAACTGACTGATTTGACCTATCCCGCTATTCCAATTGTGACATCTGTTTCAGTCGATCCTACGACCAACGATGCAGTGGTAGAATGGGAACCTAGCACCTCTCAAGATTGTCAAGGGTATTTGCTTTATTCATGCAACGGACCTAACGTAGCCTTTATCGATACCATTTGGGGAGGCGCTTCAACCAATTTCACCGATATTTTGGCAGCTACAGCAACAGGACCTGTGGGGTATCTTTTGGCAGCCATTGACACTTGTTACAGTGGCACACCCCCTAGTCCCAACACCAGCCCTGCAGGAGATATTTGTAACACAAGCATATACATTTCACCTATCGGCTATGCGATTTGCGAGGATTATGTTTCAATCAATTGGACACCTTATGAAGGGTGGGGTGATGGCGTGTTAGAATATACCGTTTGGCACAGTTTCAATGGTAATCCTTTTACGATTGCAGGAACTGTTGACGGCGCAACATTAACCTTTGATCACATTGTGGGTTTGGGGGGAGTCAACGCCTATTACATCGAAGGTCATTCTATAAGCGGCGATTATACTGCTGTTTCGAACAGACAGAACGTAAATGTAATTTACCCTACTGCCCCACTTTACAATTATATTTCTTCAGCTTCTGTTACTAAAAAAAATCAAGTAACCATCTCTGTGGAGACAGAAACAGTGGGTTCAGATCACTTCTACACAATCCAGCGTCAGCGCGTTGGGACTAGTGATTGGGACGATTTAATTGTCATTAATAATTTTGGAGCTCCGCAATTTTCTCATATTGACAGTATCGATGTCTCTACCAATATTTTCAGTTACCAATATCGTTTGCTAGTAGAAAATGTTTGTGGAGATATTGTAGACACTTCTGAAATAGCTATTACATGTCTGCTCGAAGGGTTTGCCAGTAATCCTAATCTTGCCAATACACTTCAATGGAGTGACTATATTGGATTCGACAATGGCGTAGAGGAATACAAAATTCACCGAAAAGCAGGACTTGACGGTGTAGATGAAGTGATAGCAACCGTAAACGGATCAATGAATTATTATAATGATGATGTAAGTGCTTTGATGTTTAGTCCTGGTGATTTTATCTATAAAATAGAAGCTGTATCGGCACCGTCATCGCAGTTCCCGAATCAGTTTACCGCATTTTCTAATGAGCTTCAATTGGCTTTAGAACCGATTATTTGGATTCCGAATGCCTTTGTAATGGATGGAGTAAATACGAATTTTCAGCCGGTGATAAGCTTTGCTGACTTCACCAATTACCGCATGATTATCTATAGTCGTTGGGGTGATGTGATTTTCGATACTACTGATTTTCTGGCTCCTTGGGATGGCTTTATGAATGGTGAACCGGTCCAACAAGGTGTCTATGTCTATTTTATTTCCATCGAAGATGGAAAAGGACGACCGATTGAAAGTCGCGGCACAGTTACTCTTCTTTCACTTCGAGATCAATAATTGGCGATGCAACTAATCATTGACCAAGGAAATACCACTACAAAATACGGGTTGTTTGAAGGAAGTAATTTCATCGAATCGCATCGTCTTACAGATTCCGAATGGCTTGAATTTTTAGAAAATGAAATCTCTTCAAAGCCATGGGAGATTTTCTATTCTTCCGTTAGAAGTCACACTATTCCTCAAGTACTGATTGACCTTCAGGCTACAATTATGAGTAGATCCTTATCAATTCCGGTTGGTAATGATTACAGCACTCCAGAAAGTTTAGGTACCGATAGGATTGCAAATGCAGTTGGTGCAGTTCAATTAAATCCTGATCGCAATTCCCTTATTGTAGATTGCGGGAGTTGCACCACATATAGTTTGATTGTTGAAAAGCGTTTTTTAGGAGGGGCAATTGCTCCTGGGCTTCGCATGAGATTGCGGGCTATGCATGAGTTTACCGGTAAATTGCCGTCGATTCAACAGTTGCATTCAAACATTGAATTGATGGGAAAAACAACATCTGAATCACTTGAGTCAGGAGCATATCATGGTTTGACGGCAGAAATCGATGGTATGATAGAAAAATATTGTAGTCAATTCGGGGTTCTCGACGTCATAATCACCGGAGGCGATGGTGGTTATTTGGCTGCGGGGCTTAAAAACCCCATTTTTGCCGAGCCAAATCTGACATTGATTGGGTTAAATGAAATTTATTTGTACAACAAGAGTGAAAAAAATTCTTAGTTCCATAGCATTTGTGTTGATCGCTGTTTTAGCGCAATCACAAAGCTCGACAAGCAACCCCTATTCAAGATTTGGTATAGGAATTTTAGAGAATCCAGGTTCTGCTGTTCACTTCGGTATGGGTGGAGTTACCACTTCAATCGCCGATGGAAATTCAATCAATTTATTCAATCCAGCAAGTTATAGCCATCTCAACCGCACGGTATTTCAGATTGGTGGTGCAGGACAATTTCAAACATTAGAAAATGCGACTGGTTCTGAGAATTATTCGAATGGCCGAGTAAACGATATTTCAATTGGTCTCAAGAAAAGCACAAGTCCTTGGGGATTTGCTTTAGGCATCACACCATTCAGTTCAGTGGGATACAATCTGACTTCTACAGTGGCCATTAATGATTCAACAAGTGCAAGTTATCTTTACGACGGTACTGGAGGAATAAACAAGTTAGTAGTAGGCGCTGCTCGACAGTTTAAACTCTATAAAAAACGTGTTGTCGACCCGTCTTTTACAGGCAATGCAAAACAAATCGCAGAAATGCGCATTAAGGAAAGCAACGATTCCTTAAGCCAAATTGCTCCTGAACTTTCTATCGGATTAAATGCTAATTACTATTTTGGATCTATTCAGTTGGACCGAAGAGTTCAGTTTAGCAATACCACATTTTTCAGCACACGCATTACTGAAAAAACCACGATATACGATTTCGATTTTGAGGCGGGCGCCATTTATACTATGCCACTTTCTGTGAAATGGGATGGCCGTAAAATCAAGCAAGCTACGCACCTCCGTGTAGGAGCCGACTATCAATTAGGCACAAGTTTGAAAACGAAAAATGACGAATTGGGCATGGCCTATTTGTATTCTAGTTTTACAGAATCTGATATTGACACTACCTATTATACAGGGATTCAGAAAGGCACTTTCAATTTGCCTTCTCGCCTTTCGCTGGGAGCTTCAATCATAATGAGCACCGAGGGCGGCAGGGTAATTTCATTCAACGGAGAATACCGTCAGCAGGATTGGAGTGGCAATTCTTACTTACTTGGTTCTGATGGCTTATCTAATTTAAAGAAATATCAAAACATCGCTTTCGGCGTAGAATACACACCGCACTCTATTGACAAAGCAAAGTCGCTATTGGGAAGAAGTACTTTCCGCATGGGAGTTCGCAATACCGAGTCTTACCTTTCATTAAGTGATCAGAACATTTCTCAAAATGCCGTTTCGGCCGGAATTTCGATTCCAATTCTTGCGTCGAAATCAACAAGTAAAGTCAATTTTGGAATTGAATATGGCACAGGTGGCACCTTAGATAATTATTTGCTTCAAGAGGAATTCGTTCGAGTTCAATTTGGTTTTAGCTTGACTCCGTATTTCTTGAATCCTTGGTTCGTAGTGAGAAAATATGACTAAAAGAATTTCTATTCTTTATCCAGCGCTCATTCTAATATCGACCATCATTTTGGTATCGTGTGAAAACGATATTGCAGAAGTTCGAGCAATTACGGACCCAAGAAATTTACCTGTTCAAACCAATCTTAATGCGGAGTATCGTTATTCGGAAGACGGCAAGGTCAAAAACATTCTGACAGCTGCCCAACTTGATCAGTATGGTGGAGAAAAGCCTTACATTGAAGCTAGCGGAGGTTTTCACATGAGCTTTTTCGATAGTTTAGGTGGTGTTCAGGCCGAAATGACGGCCAAATCGGGCACTTATTATGAGAAGGAACATAAGTTGATCGCGTGGGGAAATGTGTTGTTGTTCAATAAACAAGGAGAGAAGCTTGAAACGTCTAAAATTCTTTTTGAACAAGATTCCTCAAGAATAAGTACAGATCAGCGAGTAAAAATCACCACTATGGATGGGATTCTCTACGGAAATGGGCTAATCAGTAACGAAAACTTTACCAAATACAGCATTCTTCAACCTACTGGAGATGTATTCCTCGACGAAGAATCCGATTCCCTTGTATCTTCGCCAAATGGAAAAAGTAAATAAGATCGCAATTCACATGTGGCTGGCACTCACCATCGCCTCATTGATTTACGCACTTTTTATGATCAACAAAGAAGGTTGGGATGCGGCCAAACAAAATCTTTTCATTCCTTGTATTGCCTTTGTCTGGTACATTTTCCGTCGCACCATGCAGAAACGTCTTGAGCGCAATGCTCAAAATCATAACAACCTATAATACCCATTAATGGATTCCTCCTGGATTCTTATTGTCATATTATCCTTGGTTGCTTCTGCTTTCTCCAGTGGAATGGAGATTGCCTTTATTACATCCAATAAGTTAAAGATTGAGCTCGACCGCAAGCAAGGTGTTTTTGCGGCAGATATCATTGCTCATTTCGTTCGTCATCCAAAAATGTTTATTGCCACAATGCTTGTGGGGAATAACATCGCACTTGTTATTTATGGATTTAAGATGGGAGAGGCTATTACTGGAATGTTCCACACATACACTCCCGCATTGGAAGCATCTCTTGGTGAATACGGAATGCTTATCACGCAGACTTTGCTTTCAACCGTTATCGTGCTTGTATTTGGCGAATTTATTCCGAAGGCAATCTTTTCTATAAATCCCAATAGATGGTTGAATCTATTTGCAATTCCGGTTCTCATCTGGTACGTAGTTCTATGGATTTTTGCATCCTTCATTACGCTGATTTCTGATTTGTTTTTGCGCATATTCGTTCGAACGAAAAGTTCAAATGAAGTAGTAGAATTTGGCCGAATAGACCTCGACCATTATTTGAGTGAAGCAACAGGGAATATCGACAGAACTAAAGCCATAGACCACGAAATTCAAATTTTTCAAAACGCACTTGATTTTTCGAAAGTTAAAGTGCGCGACTGCTTTGTTCCGCGCAACGAAATCGTAGGAATTGAGATTACTCAAAGTGTGGAAGAATTAAAGAGATTATTCATCGAAACAAGACTTTCTAAGATACTTGTTTATCGCGAAAATATTGACCACATCATTGGGTATGTCCATTCATTCGAGCTTTTTAAAAAGCCTGAAATGATACAACACATTCTTCGTCCTGTAGAGATTGTACCTGAGCCAATGCCCGCAAATGAAATACTAGAAACTTTTATTAAGAATAAAAAAAGTATAGCTGTTGTTGTTGACGAGTACGGTGGTACAGCAGGTATAGTTACCATGGAAGATATAGTGGAAGAAATTTTTGGTGAGATTGAAGATGAGCACGATAAAGAGGAAACCACAGAAAAAATCATAGACGAGAAGAATTTCGAATTTTCGGCTCGTTTAGATATTGATTATTTAAATGAAAAATACGACCTAGGGCTGCCAGAAAATAATGAACAGTATGATACTTTAGGAGGACTGCTGCTTCATATTTATGAGGACATCCCTGAAGAAGGAGATGTAATTCAGCATGAGAACTTTACTTTCGTAGCCTCAAAAGTGAGTGAAACGAGGATCGAACTCGTCAAGATTACGCTCGTTTAAACTTAAATAACTGGCATTCAACAAAATATAAACTCACCTTTCTATTTGCGTTTCTGTCAGCATTTTACGATATTCGCAGCCCTAATTTTTATTAAAAGCTAGACCTTATTATGGCAATGATCGAAAAAATCAGAAATCAAAGATGGCTTCTGATCGTAGTAGTGGGTGTCAGCCTTCTAGGCTTCCTCATCAATGGCGCTGTTTTGAAATGGATTCAAGGCGGCAATTCCGATATCGGAGAAATCAACGGCGAAACTATTTCCGCAACGGAATGGATGGCCGCAATTGACGAGCAAAAACTATTGTTTAATTACAATGGAAATGAATCTGGATTGAGCAATGACACTTGGAACAATTTAGTTGAATCAAAACTTCTTCTGGGCGAGTTTGAAGAACTTGGTCTTTCTGTTTCTGATGAAGAGTATGATGAAATTCTTTTCGGAGAAATGACATCACCATACGTTCGTCAGGTGATTTACCAAGGTCAAGTAGACTCTACAAAGCGTAATTCTCTTAGAACAAACTTTGATGGAATGCCTGCGAATATTGCTACTGGGTATAAAAACCTAATTAGCATCAAGCGCATGAAGGAAAAATACGATTTGATGGTGAAGAAAGGTCAATATGCCAACAACCTTGATGGCAAATGGTCTTTTAAGCAAGCATCCGATAAAGTTTCTCTTTCTTATGTTGTGAAAACATACGCTGAGATTCCTGATAGCACAGTTACTGTTACTGAAAGCGACATCCGTGATTATTACAATAAGCACAAGAACGATCGTGAATACAAGCAAGAGTCTAGTCGCTCTGTTGATTACATCAAGTTCCCCGTTCGTGCTTCGTCTATGGACAGCACTACTTTGAAAGCACAACTAGCTGATTTAGCTGGATCTTTCAGAACAGCAACAAGCGATTCTTCTTTTGCTGCTGAGAATGCTAACACTCCAGCTAAAGCATTTAGTAGATACCACGCAGGAAGTTTCCCCGAGCCATATAATACCCAAGTGTCATCAGATTCACTTGGTAAAATTATAGGTCCATTTGAATACAATGATGCTTACTGCATTGCAAAGGTTTCAAACCGTATCAATCAGCTTGACTCAGTTCGTGCTCGTCACATCCTGGTGAAAGCTGACCGCAAGATTCCTGCTGAGTTGGCTACTGCTCGTGCAAAAGCGGACTCAATAAAGAGTG
>CALRZB010000120.1:0-8120 GCA_943372555.1 Chryseobacterium gleum
ACACAGAGTCTACAATTACAAGCAAACTTCTTGTTAATGCTCATCTAGGAAAATTGGTAGAGGCAATTTCAGATGGCATTCAACTCAAAAAAACGATTACTATCAAAAAATATCATAGTTTAAATTCAAATGACATTTCAGATAGAATAGTTGAACCCATTTGCTTCACCGACAACTACCAGCACCTAGTAGCATTCGAAGTTAAATCTCAGAAAAATAAATTCTTTCATATTGAAAGAATGACAGCAATTGAAATTGGCTTGGCTAAATGGAAATATGAAGCTGCACACAAATTCGAAAAACCAGATGCTTTTGGATTTTCACCAGGTGAAAAAGTATATTCCATTAGACTCAAACTTTCACTTAAAGCTGGTCAGCTCCTTAAAGAAGAATATCCACGGACAACAGAACTTCTAAAACTCAACAGACAAAGTAAAACCTACACCTTCATCACCGAGGTAAATAATCTAATACCTATAAAACGATTCATTTTCGGACTTCAAGAAGAAATCGAAATTCTAGAAGGCACTGACAAACAACTGTTCTAAACATACCCCAGAGTACCTTTGCAACCTTGCAGAGATTTCATCACGGGGCAGCGTGACCCCAATTTTGTGGCATAATAAACAAAAGCCATGAAAAACACGACAACGTACTACCAATTCATCCTGGACATGAGCGGATCGATGGGCGGTATCCGCTTTGAAACAATCGAAAGCTACAACACCCACATCCGACAAATTCAAACTTTAAAAAAAGATCATCCCAATCAAGAATTTCTTGTTTCGTTATGCCTTTTCAATGATCACGTCATATCTGTATTTGAAGACGTTTCTTTAGAAAAAATAAAACTTATTACTCCAGAAGACTACATTCCTCTTGGAAGCACTGCCCTGCTTGACGCAATCGGCAAATGCACCTACCGAATCAAACAAGAGCATGGCAAGGAAATAGACGCCGATGAAGCATCTGTAGTGACCATTATTATTACTGATGGCGAAGAAAATGCTTCACGAGTTTTCAATTTTCAAGAAATCTCTCGAATGATTTTGGATCTAGAAAAAACCGAAAACTGGACCTTCACGTTTCTGGGTGCAGAAATCAATGCAGAACTTCTAGGGAAGATGTTAAGCATTAAAAGACAAAACACAAAAACTTTTATGAAAGATGAAATTCACAATACGATGAGTGAAATTTCCCATTCAATGAAAGCTTATGCATGCCGTAAAGAAAGAGGAGAACGAAAAAAATGGTTCTTTTAAGCCAACAAATTTGAATTAAATTTGACTATGAATATTCACCTTCTGCGCTCGGACGATTGCAGCCTCGAACTCTACCGCGACGTTTTACACTTGCTTCAACAAGTGAGAGGACCAATGGTTTTTATCGAGTCCGAAACTGAAGAATTTGACTCAGAAGGTGAACTTCATGTATGGGAAACTCCAGAGGATTTCAGTCGAAAAACAATCCCTGAGATGTCAAAGGATATAGAACGTTCATTCACGAACTATGCATTTCCTCGCGAAGAGAAAAAATATTCTTGGAAAAAACTGTTTAGCCTCTGCGAGAACTATAGGAAAAAGCAAAACATCAATAAAGAAGATCATATCGTCTTGCTGACCTCGCACGCCAATGAGCACAATTGGTTTGGATGTATGCACGAAACAGACAACAACTACTTTATTCAAACTAGCCACTGGGGATTTTACTTTGGAAGCGATATCGACAGAAGATTCCCCGTGGCCTATGAGACTGTAGCATGGATTCTAAGAAGATATATGTTCGCTTCTATTCCGGAATTAAAAAATGGCATGCACCATGAACCCATCGGCTGCCTCATGGATTTCTGCGAAGACAAAACCGACATTATTTTTAAAATGCGCACAGGTGATGTGTGCAAAAAATGCCTTGATCAAATTAATAAAATGGATTTATCCAGGTCATTTGTGTCTCAGGTATTTCAAGTGATTGAAAATATCCGAAAATACATGACCTGGAAAGAACGAGCATTCTTTCTAAAGCAACCCACCAAACTCACAATTCAAGGCAGAACAAAACGATTCTTTTTAGAAGACGCAGGAGCACTCGAAATAAGACTAAATCCGATGGAAAAGTCGTTGTATCTATTATTTCTAAATCATCCGGAGGGAATATACATTTCGCACCTACCCGACTACCAAGAAGAACTCTTGGATTATTACGAGCAAGTCAACAATCAAGATAGCACAGAAGAAATGAAGCAGACCATAGAGCGAACTTTAAATCCGCTAGATGGTCACATCAGTACCAATCTATCTAGAATAAGAAGAAAATTCCGTGACGCCCTCGGCGATGAAGTCGCTGAACTTTATGCCATCAGCGGAAACCGAGGTGAAAAATTCTCTATCAAACTCGATCGAGAATTTGTGGAAAGTAAGTAGTAGGTAGTAGGTGATAGGTTAATGACCACTAGTCATTAGCTACCATCTCGCCATTCAAACCCACTCTTAACCTAACAGAAGTGCCTTCGTTGCTGATTAAATTACCGTAGAAAACAACAACGATAATTTCAGATTTCTTCAAATCTACTTTCTCCACACGTGGTCTGCCAAACGATTTCCCAACTGGCAAATTCATCTCGTGCATAGACTCAAATATTTCCTTCGCAGAAATCTCATACTTATCCTCTGCAGTTGTGTTCTCTAGTTGCATGCGTAATGTTCCACCAGCAATCAAATTGATTACTTCTCCTAATGTATCTAATGGTAAAAAACCATCATCACCAAAACCCGTGAATGCTTTCAAAGAATATTCTTCCTTACCAGCCATGAAAGTAGTATCCAATTTAAAAATCATTTCTGTTGTTTCAATTATCTCCATTACAAAAGTAGTATTCTTTATCACTACTAATTTTCCTGCATCCAACGCTGCTTCAGCATAGGTGCTTTTGTACACATTGCCATTATAATCACCATCAGCAAAACAATTGCAAACACCACTCAACTTCCCACTGTAACTCGCTTTGAAAAAATAACTACAAACCTCGCTTGCTCCAGCATTCAACAAATCATCATTTGAAATAATTGAAACACTGTAAGTACTACCCTTCTTTTCTAAAATCAAATAATCCCACCACTTCTCCACTCCCTCAATGCGGCCCACTTTGGTAAACACATCTTGCTTACCATCCCCATTGAAATCATCAAACAAAAAGTTCGTCTCAGAATTCAAAACGGAAAAAGAAGAACTCGCCAATTCGAAATCAGAACTATCATCTGCTGATTCGAAATAAGCAAATACAATTTCTTCCTTGGTAGATTTATTCGATACAATACCGTCTTTCAATAATTTGGAATCATAGTAAGATTTCACACCAGCAACAATGGCCTTATCGACAGTGAAACCAAAAGAAGAATTAACACAAAAAACAAAACAAAGCACAGAGAGAGTAAACTTGGTAGTCATGATTAAAAGGTTTGAACAAATATAGTGACAAATGACAAGTGACAAGTGACTGGTGACAGGTGACAGGTGACAGTTAGTAGGTAGTTGGTAATAGGTAGTTAGTCATCAGTCACTAGTCACCGGTCACTAGTCACCAGTCGTCGGTCACTGGTCACCAGTCGTTGGTCACCAGTCGTTGGTCGTCAGTCACTATATTTGTCCAAAACCTACATGATGAAGTCATTACTCAAATTCGCTTTGCTCTGTTTTCTTTCTATTGCCACGACTGCGCCTGCTTTCGCACAAGATGATGAAGAAGAGGAAGAAGACTCTGATAAAGAATACCGCGGACTTAGTATCGGCATCAACCTGGGCGGATACTTTGCTAATAAAAAAACAGCAGAATTCTACAACGGAACATGCGCTGTTGGACTACTCGATCGTCCAGATGATATTCGCTGCTACACCATCGATGAACGTCTAGATCCTGCGCTATTCTTACAAACATATCAGCAAATCACAAACGAATTCAACGCAACAGGGTTCGAAGTACCATACGACTCTTATCCGCTGAACATGCGCTATAGCCCAGCGTTCAATATTGGTTTGCAACTCAAATACAACACATCAAAATATTCTGCATTCCTCTTTAATTTCAATACCATGAAATTGAAAAGCGTCGATGTATTCACTCTTCGCTTCGTTGGAACAAGCGTTCAACCAAATGCACAACAAGACATTCGCACTTTTGAGATTAGTGGAAGCGAACAACGATTCGAAGCAAACCTAGGTTACCGCCAAGGATGGGAAGTAAATCAAATGACCAACTTCTTCTTCCAGTTCGGCGGATGCATGCTCGGCACCAAAGTGGATAAAAACCAACTTCGCATCGGAAAAAACACCTACGACCTTTTTGTAGGTGCGGCAAATCCCGCTCAATTGACCACGCTGCAAAACAATCCAACGGGTGTCGGCTTCGGCGGATATTGGTCAGCAGGATTCGAATTCTTTATCAAAGAAAGATACACCTTCGACATCAGCTACGGAATGTCAAGAGATAAAGTCATCATGTTCTCCTACGAGAAAAACGTGTGGAACAAATGGCTAAACCTAACCTTCACGGTGGGATAATCCCAGTGTGACAGTGTGGAAGTGAGACAGTGTGACAGTTTGGTAGTTAAAACAAATGATCACAAGTGAACACAAATGAACCCAAATGAAGTAATCAGTAACTAGTCACTAGTCACTAGTCACCGGTCACTAGTCACCAGTCACTAGTCACCAGTCACTAGTCGTCGGTCAGTAGTCACCAGTCGTTGGTCGTTAGGAATTAGGAATCCGAAATCAGAAATCAAAGAGAATGCGCTTCGCGATAACAGACATTGAAACCACAGGTAGTCATGCCTCCATGAGTAGCATCACGGAGATAGGAATCTGTGTCGTTGAAAATGGAGAAGTTGTCGAAGAATTTCATTCCCTTCTGCATCCCGGAACATCGCTCCCACCCTTCATCACAGCCCTTACAGGCATCACCGATGAAATGCTTGCTAGCGCTCCCTCTTTCTCGCAAGTTGCCGACGAACTTGAAGCGATTTTCAACGATGCAATTTTTGTCGCACACAATGTCAATTTCGATTATAGTTTTATAAAAGCTGAATTCGAAGGCGTTGAAAAAAAATTCAATCCCCTCCGACTCTGCACCATCAAACTCGCTAGGAAAGCATTCCCTGGAATGAAATCATATGGGCTAGGGAACTTGTGTCGCGAACTCGAAATTATCAATACAGCTCCCCACAGAGCGCTGGGAGATGCCCGAGCAACAATGACTCTTTTCAATCAATGCATTGAAAGAATAGATGAAGCAGATCTAAAAAAAATGCTAGGTAGAAATACTACTGAAGCATTCCTTCCACAACACATCGATAGAAAAGAATACGATAAACTTCCTGAAAGAACAGGAGTATATTATTTCCTAGATAAATCTGGAAAGCCAATCTACATAGGCAAAGCAAAGAATATCAAAAAAAGAGTTAGACAACATTTCGGTGGTCCTTTAGAATCTTCAAAACTCCAGGGGTTCATCAAAGAAATTCACAACATAGATTTTCGAGAAACAGGGCAAGAACTAATCGCCCTGCTTTGGGAAGATGCCGAAATCAGAAAGCATTGGCCAAAATACAATCGCGCTCAAAAATCAAGAGTCAATCGATACGATGTTATTTCATACTATGATCAAAGAGGCTACCACAGACTTGCAGTGCACAAATTTGTAAAAGGACAACCTTACATCAAATCGTTTACATCTTCTATCACAGCAAGATCTTGGATGATTGAACAAGCGGAAAAATATGAAATAGACCTCCGACTCTGCGGACTGGATCCTTCAATGGAAAAAATCGAAATGCCCGATATTGAAGATCACAATATCAAACTCGAAACTGCACTCGAAACTATAAGAGAAGAAGAAAAAACATATGTGCTCCATAACAATGGAAAATCCAAAGAAGAACGCGCTTTTATTCTAATAGAAAAAGGAAACTTCAAAGGATTCGGTTTCGCACCTTACGACTTCGCATTCATCAATGCAGAAGAACTCAAAGATTTTCTAGAACCTCTACCCGTCACCGAAGTCAATCAATCCATCGCCATAGCCTACCTAGAAAACCCAAGAGGCTGGAAACTGACGACCAGCTACTAGTGACTGGTGACCAGTGACCGACGACCAGTGACTGGTGACGAATGATTGGTGATAATTGACGAATGTAATAGGTCGTAAGTGGTAATGAGAGCGTGATTAATGGTTAACAGACATCAGTCACTAGTAACCAGTCACTAGTCACCGGTCGTCGGTCGTCGGTCGTTGGTCACCGGTCGTCGGTCACTTGCATTTTGTAAATCCTCACCTTCTCCAACGAATTTTTGTCATTTAAACGGTGAAGTAATTTATCAAACCAACCCGGCTCTATCGTCGTGCAGTATTCCAATTGCGCGAACTCTTGAACATGCTGAATACGTTCTTCGATGTTTTCGTCGTTGTAAAAAAGAATGTAATTCGGAATTGGTTTTGGCTTCATGGTGCCAGCGAAGTCAACTGCAGCATTATCCATTATGCTAAAGTCTTCTGAGATATCTGTTCCTTTTCGCCACACATAATACCACGACCAATTGCCCGAATAAAACTGAGGCACCAAAGGTCCGCCATCTGTGTATGTAAATTCTTGAACGAAGTTTTTGCAATCACCTTGATTATACAAATACAACATCGCTTCCACTCTGCTGCGCTTTGAATAGGTTGTAGAAAGTACCAGCAAGGCAGCAGTATTTATTGCCCAAAACAAACTCCACAATACTTTTTGAAGCTTCTCTCTTTTCATCCAAAAAGAAGAGAACTCACGAAATCTATTCCATCCAATCACACCCGCTATCACAAAAAATGGAAGTGCTGGCAGAATAAAACGCTCTTGTCTATTTGGGTAAACAATATGAAATAGAATGAAAAAACCTACCGGCCAAATGATGAATAAAAGACGTTTCCATTCTTTGATGAATCCCCACAACAAGAACAAACTTACTGGCGGCAAAATGTAATACCCGATAAAGCTCAAATAGGTCAAAGTCGCTCCCGGATAATTCAAGGCATTCTTCGCATTGTATCCAAAATAGCCCAACAAATGCTGGAACGGCTGTCCGCCCCAGAAAAGAACATCATCTATCTGTGTGATGAAAAAAGCTGTAAAAGCAAATGCACCAAAAACAATGAATTTGCTCCATTCTTTTTGAAGAATAAAAATGCTACCTAGAAGTGCGACGATTAAGACAGTTTGATATCGAAATCCAACTGCTAGACCGAGAATAAAGGCCGCTAATGCCACTTTACCTAAGCCAATTGAAATGGAAGAATTCAATCCCTCATGGAAAGTGATCGACTTATTTCCAAAAGGAACACGCCAAGTGACAGCATGAAACGCGTTGTGTTTTAGCAACAAATACACACCCGCTAACAATGGCGGCTGACTGACAAATTCAACTAGATTTCTTACAGAAAAATTAGGAACAAATGCAAGGAGTGCTAGCAACAATCCAACTTGAAATGCATTCTTTTTTCCACTTATTAATAATGTAATCTTATAAGCAAAGTAAATCGTCAATAACGAATAAGATGCGTGAATGAAACGCATCAAAAACATCTGTGTATCGGGATTCTCTATTCCGAAAAAATTAAACACTTTAAAAAACACAAAGAGAAAACCTAAATAGAAAAAACTAATCGGCTCAGGACTCGTTCGATTATTGCCAATACCTGGAGCCCATTCATTAAAGTTGAAACCATCCGCCCAACTCGAAGAAGGTTCGATCGTTAAGAAATGATCGTCGTGCATCATGTATCCTTTCGCAAAGAACACAGCTATCAATCGCACCAAAAATGCAATGACAATCAAAAAAGCCAATGGCTTCTCTTCTCTAAATCGAATTATTGCTCTTATCACTGTTACTGGTTACTGATTACTGGTTACTGGTTACTGGTGACTGGTGACCAACGACTGGTGACTAGTGACCGGTGACTGTTTACTGATTACTGGTTACTTCACTTGGGTTCTTTTGTGTTCATTTGTGCTCACTTGTGTTCATTTGGTTTAACTATCAAACTACCCCACGACCCCACGACCCCACAACCCCACAACCCCACGACCCCACTA
>CALRZB010000121.1:0-8059 GCA_943372555.1 Chryseobacterium gleum
AATCAGTTACGGGCTTTAAAAACCCATCCAATTGCAAACCAATAAACAAATAATTATCTAAATAGTTGACTTCTTTTTGATGTTCGTATCTAATAATATAGGATGCGCTGAACATCAGACTCGGAAATTTCGCAAATCTACGAGCAACAGAAAGCTCGTTGTAATGAACTACAGACCTCTGACCTTGAAGTAATTTGTTTCCATATTGCTGGTAAGGGGCCTTGTAAGACCGGAAAATATCTCCTCCCCAATTCTCTCCAATTCCATCACCATCATCATCTAATCCATCTCGACCAAAACTTCCCCATATATTCTTATTTGTAATCAAATATGGACCTTTTTGGTACTTGGCTATGTTGACCCACTCCCAAAAATTCGCGCCCCAAGGATGAGCCAAGGGCTGGTTATTATGCCCCCATGATTGAATTGAACTGCCATGCGTGTATGTAAATGGACGAACAGAATTCAATTCACTTTGAAGACTTAATCCAGGCAAAATATCAAAAACACGAATGCCTATTTGCCCGCCAAATTTATTCGCCCACCACCCTGACTGATTTCGAACTTCCTTAAGTAAAAATTCATCAATAACAATCTGAGTATAGACCTGAACATTTGGCAGAGGCCTCCACTTAGCCCCCCCACCGAGAATAACATTATCTGCGCTACCTTGGGCATACTCCACTGGCCTATAGAACAAAATTGGATTTAAATAATGAAAATCCATTCCGCGGTTACTCAATCTATCCTTCGCTTGCCATGTAACCATTTCAAAGATGGAAAACTGAAGTGTTTTAGCCACATTTAAGCTCAAACCGTGCATTGCAAAAAACTTCTTCTCACTTCCAAACGAAGTCTGCGCCCACATAGCATTGTATCTAAACTTCCACAAATCCAGTGTCAATCGTCCATATGGATATGCTGCTGCATTATCACTAAGTATCAAAGACCTGTAGCCATCTCCCCAAAAATTCTTACCTCTCCCCGCTTCGAGATAGACTCTTTTTCCTGCTTGAAAACCTAACTTCCCAAAAATGTTGTGTGCATAATACCCCAATCCTTCGGAATAATGAGCTTTTCCTACTCCTGGCATAACCATCGTAGAATCCATCCATCGAGTTAAATAATCTGGCCCTGTCCGGTAATTGAACGAATACCCAAAAGAGGCATCCCACTTTACGTAATCAGTAAATTGGATTAGAGCACCAGCGCTTGAATAGGCGGCAATTTTATTCCCAATTCCAGCTCCCGCATTCGCGGCTAATAGCGGAATGATAGAAAGATTAAGTTGACGGGGAGTTATCTGTATTGTTGTCGCAGTATCAGCAAAGTCAGCAGCATTTAAAAATCTCGGGGCCGGTTGAAAGACCGGATGATATTCAAACCCCTTTCTTTGATAAACCATTTCCAAAGAATCCAAATCTCCTCTATGCCATCCAATAGCATCGACTTGACCATAATTGCTTAGAAAAGAGCAAAGGAAACCGATAACTAATAAGTATCTAAAACTATGAGTATTGGCGCAATGATTCATCGGTCTTATTTGGTTCGCAATATTAGGCAAAACAACGCCTTCACACTTCATCGCCAATCCATTGTTAAAAAACGGTTGTGAATAGCCAACATCTATTGACTTTACTTGTTTTATTTGTAACAGTATGCAAAAAGTTCAATTCGATCCAGAAGAAGAGAAAAGAGAAATCCTCCGCAGATATAGAGGACTTCTCCGTGTTTGTCATCGCTCAAAGACTCGCGCTGATAAAGCTAGAATTCGCAAAGCATTTGAAGTAGCTGCTGAGGCGCACAAAGACATGCGCCGAAAAAGTGGTGAACCATACATCTATCATCCACTGGCTGTAGCCAAAATCGCAGCGGAGGAACTTGGTCTAGGGACCACGGCAATTGTCTGCGCATTGCTCCACGATACTGTTGAAGACACGGACATAACACTGGATGATATTCAAAATCTTTTTGGCAAAAAAGAAAGAACCATTATCGATGGACTAACCAAGATTAGCGGAGTATCAGATTATAGCAACACGTCTGATCAAGCGGAAAACTTCCGCAAAATGCTGCTCACACTCAGCGATGATGTGCGCGTTATTCTCATAAAACTTGCAGACCGACTGCATAATATGAGAACACTCGACCACATGGCTCGAGAAAAACAACTCAAAATCGCAAGCGAAACCCTGTTCCTTTATGCACCATTAGCGCACAGACTTGGGCTTTACTATATAAAAACAGAACTCGAAGATCTTAGTCTCAAGTTCAAAGAACCAGAAACCTATGAAGACATCATCAATAGGCTTCAAAAAACACAAGCGGTAAGAACACGATTTATCAACGCCTTTACACTTCCAATAAGAAGGGCATTAGATAAATTGGAGATCAAATACGAAATCAAAAGCAGAACAAAGTCTGTTTATTCCATTTGGAACAAGATTCATAAAAAAGGAGTTCCATTCGAGGAAATCTATGATGTATTCGCCATTAGAATTATTCTCGACTCACCTCAAGACATCGAAAAAGCAGACTGCTGGCGCGTTTATTCAATCGTTACTGATTTTTACCAACCAAGCCCGGAGCGACTTCGCGACTGGATTAGTTTACCAAAATCAAGTGGTTATGAATCTCTTCACACAACAGTGATGTCGCCAACGGGCAAATGGGTTGAGGTACAAATCCGTTCCGTAAGAATGGACGACCTTGCTGAACGCGGATATGCTGCCCACTGGAAGTATAAGGACTCACCTGAAACACCAGAAAGCAAGATGGATAAATGGCTCCATCAAGTTAGAGAAGTTCTCGAGAGCCCAAGTGAAAACGCACTAGAGTTCATCGACAATTTCAAACTTTCACTTTTTTCTGAAGAGATCTACGTCTTTACTCCAGAGGGAGATTTGAAAACACTTCCTGTTGGATCAACAACATTAGATTTTGCATTTCAAATTCACTCCCAAATAGGCTATCACTGTATTGGAGCGAAGGTCAATTTCAAACTTGTACCTCTAAGCCACAAGATTCGAAGTGGTGATCAAGTTGAAATTCTGACATCAAAAAAACAACGTCCAAAGGAAGATTGGCTAAGTATTGTAGTTACCGCAAGTGCCCGCCAAAAAATAAAAAACGCCTTAAAAGAAGAAAAAAAGCAAATCGGCGAAGATGGCAAGGAGATGCTCAAACGTAGATTCCAAGGTCAAAAGGTAGAATGGCTCAGTGTCAACATTGATGAAATGGTTCGTCACTATGATACAGAATCAGCTTTGGAGCTCTATTTCAGAATTGCGAAAGGGTCTATCGATCTAAAGAAAATGAAAGGTTTCGTTGTAGAAAACGGAAGAATCAAATTTGAGAGAGAAACTATTATCCAGCAATCGAGCGAAAATAAAATTGTGACTACGGCTCCTGCAAAAGGAGAAACACTGCTAATTGGAGATGAAAAGCAAAAAGTAGACTTCTCTCTCGCATCTTGCTGCAGCCCGATTCCCGGCGATGAAGTTTTCGGATTCATAACCGTGAGTGATGGTATAAAAATTCACAGGACCAACTGCTCGAATGCTCAGGAATTAATGAGCAAATATGCCTATCGTGTTATAAAAGCGCGTTGGAGTAATAAAGAACTTGTGCAGTTTGAAGTCGGTCTCAAATTCGCCGGTATTGATGATGTTGGTCTCGTTCAGAAGATCACCAATATTATTTCTACCGATATGAACGTGAATATGAAAGCCATTTCTTTTGAGGCAAACAATGGTATTTTCCAAGGTAAAGTGGTGGTACTAGTGCACGACACAAATCACTTAGGAACATTGATAGATCAGCTAAAAGCTGTTGAAGGAGTTTTAACTGTAGATCGAATTGAGAGTGAGTTTGCGTGATAGAGCATACATTTGCACCCCATGAGTCATCAGGAGCTACAAGAAAAAGTCAAAGGAATATTCACTGCCTATTTAGAGCAGAACAAGCATCGTAAAACACCGGAGCGATATGCCATACTTAGTGAAATCTATGATTATCCTGGGCATTTCGATATTGAAACGATGTATACGAGTATGAAGAACAAGAAGTACAGGGTTTCCCGTGCGACTTTATACAATACTATTGACCTTTTACAGGCCTGTAACTTGGTGAGAAAACATCAGTTTGGTCATAACACCGCCAACTTCGAAAAGGCATATCAAAATCAACAACACGACCATATAATATTAACAGATTCTGGCGAAGTGTTAGAATTCTGCGACCCTCGTATTCAGAACATTAAGGCCACTTTAGAAGAAATTTTTGGTATAGAAATCCTTCATCATAGCTTGAATTTTTATGGGAAGAAGAAAGTTCAGCCCAAGACTAAAAAATAGATAGTACATTTGCGCTTTAGCAAATGAATGATGATTTCTAACAAAGTTGATATTCTCCTCGGTCTTCAGTGGGGAGATGAAGGAAAAGGTAAAATTGTTGACGTTATTACCCCTTCGTATGACATTGTCGCTCGCTTTCAGGGCGGCCCAAACGCCGGACACACGCTCGAATTCAATGGAATAAAACACGTATTGCACACTATTCCATCTGGAATATTCCATGATCACGTTAAAAACGTTATCGGAAATGGTGTTGTTATAGACCCAATTGTTTTCGCAAAAGAAATAAGCGCTCTCAAAGAGAGAGGAGTTAATATCCAAGATAAACTTCTCATTTCAAGAAAAGCCCACCTCATTTTACCAACCCACCGAATACTCGACGCAGCAAGCGAAGCAGAAAAAGGAAAGGGCAAAATAGGTTCTACCCTCAAAGGTATTGGACCGACATACATGGATAAAACGGGAAGAAATGGTCTTCGTGTTGGTGACATTCTAGAACCAGAATTCTTGGATAAGTACAATAGCTTGGTTGCTAAACACCGTGGCATTTTGGCGAATTACAACTTCCCATACGATGTTGCTGAGCTTGAAAAAGAGTGGATGACAGGAGTTGAAACTCTTCGTTCCTTGCAAATAATCGATAGCGAGCACTATATCAACAACGCACTTATTTCAGGCAAAAAAGTTCTTGCAGAGGGCGCGCAAGGATCATTGTTAGATATTGATTTTGGAAGCTATCCTTTCGTTACTTCTTCAAATACTGTCGCTGCTGGTGCTTGCACTGGTTTAGGAATTGCTCCTTCTCGCGTAGGACAAGTACTTGGGATTTTCAAGGCCTATTGCACTCGCGTAGGCAGTGGACCCTTCCCAACAGAACTTGAAGATGAGACTGGTGAACAAATGCGCCAAATCGGTCGTGAGTTCGGTTCTACAACCGGTCGTCCTCGTCGCTGCGGTTGGTTAGACATACCAGCCTTGAAATATGCATGTATGATCAATGGTGTAACAGAACTCATCATGATGAAAACTGACGTACTCAGCGGATTCGAAACGCTTCAAGTGTGCACACACTATTCTTTGAATGGTGAAAAAATTGACTACTTCCCATACGATATCGACCCGTCTAAAGTTCAACCTATTTACACTGAAGTAAAAGGTTGGAATTCTGATTTGACTGGAATGAGATCAATGGAAGATCTTCCTGTAGAAGTTACCGACTACATTGCATTTATTGAACAACAACTTGAAATACCTGTGACCTTTGTATCTGTTGGTCCAGATCGAACTCAGACTATTATACGAGAAAGAGTTTCGGCATAGTTTTTTCTAATCCTTGTGTATGGAAAAAGCATTAAAAATATTATTCTTAAAAAACCGAATGAACGTTCATTCGGTTTTTTATTATTTTATATTGTCAATTGCTTTGGTCCTCTATTCTCATAATACAAATGCCCAAACTCCTCGTCCACGTAAGATTGTAAAGTTAATTCGTGCAGATATTCAAGAGTTTGACAAAAGTCTAGTTGATGCACAACGAGTTAAAGGCAATGTAGTTTTTGAATATGAAGGCACTATGTTCTATTGCGATAGCGCCTATATCTATGCGAGCAAAGATTTTGATGCCTTCGGAAATATCAGGATTGTCAAAGGTACCGACTATAATTTGACAGGCAATTTCTTGCACATTGACCAAAAAAAGAAAATCGGTACAATTACGGAAAATGTAATACTTCGTGACAATCAAATGACACTTACAGGCAGCAGACTCAATTACTATATCGATTCTGAAATCGCAAGCTATACAGGCGGCGCGCGAATTGTTTCAAATGTCAATCAAAACGTATTAACCAGCCGCGAAGGTTCGTATCACACGCGAACAGAAACATTCTATTTTAAAAACAAGGTTGTTCTAACCAATCCCGACTACACCGTAAAGTCGGACACTCTTCAATACAATGATTTAAGCGAAGTGGCTTACTTCTTCGGGCCTACCACTATCGATGGTGACGATACTAAAATCTATTGTGAGAATGGATGGTACAATACAAAAAAAGACATTTGCCAATTCAACAGAAATGCATGGGTACGATCTGAAAAGACCATCCTCAAAGGGGATAGCATTTACTACAATGGAGAAAAACAGTTCGGTGAAGTGTTCCGAAATATTTCAATTCGTGATACCACAACCAATATAGTTATTTCAGGAAATTACGGTATTCATCACGAAAAAAGCAAAGAAAGTTTGGTGACAGACAGAGCTCTTTTGACACAGATTTTTTCTGAGGGAGATTCACTTTTCATGCATGCAGACACCTTAAAATCTTTGCCTGATAGCATGGGAAAAGATGTGCTGTATGCGTTCCATGCAGTGAAATTTTTCAAAAATGATATTCAGGGTAAATGCGACTCCCTTTCCTACGCCATTACGGATAGTACATTAAGGATGTTCTACTCACCCATACTTTGGAATGGCGTCAACCAAATAACTGGCGATTCTATCAGTATTAGCAACAGAGACGGAAAGGTTGACCGAATGAATATTCGGGGGAATTCGTTTATTAGTTCTGAATCAAAAAAAGAACTCTACAACCAAATCAAAGGACGGAATATGACTGCGACATTTGTTGAAAATGATCTGCATTCCATTTACGTTGAAGGCAACGGACAACTTGTTTATTTTCCAGAAGAAGATGCTAAAAAAGACTCCACAGGATTGGTGATTTCAAAGCCTAAAATCATTGGTTTGAACAAAGGAGAATGTTCCAATATCTATATTGAAATCTTAGAAAAGGAAATTAAAAAGCTGCGCCTCGAAAAGGAATCCAACAGCACATTTAGCCCAATGAACCTCGCCGATAAAGGCAATTTTCTATTAGATGGATTCATTTGGAAAGGCGCAGAAAGACCTAAGTCCAAAGAGGACTTGTTTCTTGATTCTGAATAACAATTTTTTTTATGATTTAGCTAAACAACTCGAAGCTAGACATCAAGTCATTTACTTGACCGCGAACTTTTTTAATGATTGCTTCTTGATCTTTGTTCATTAGTACTTCGTCAATTAAATCTGCGATGAGCACCATGTGTTCGGTGTTCAAACCTCTTGTGGTAACCGCAGGTGTTCCAATACGGATACCGCTTGTTACAAAAGGCGACTTATCATCGAAAGGCACCATGTTTTTATTGACTGTAATATCAGCAGCTACTAACGCATTTTCAGCGTCTTTTCCAGTAAGGCCTTTACTTCTCAGGTCGACAAGGAAGCAATGATTTGATGTGCCTCCTGATACAATTCCATACCCTTTGCCTGATAGTGCATCCGCAAGAGCTGAAGCATTCTTCATTACTTGTTCGCCATAGGTTTTGAATGATGGGTTTAATGCTTCGCCGAAAGCGACAGCCTTTGAAGCAATCACGTGCTCAAGCGGACCGCCTTGCATACCCGGGAAAACACCACTATCTAAAAGTGATGACATCATTCGCAACTCACCTTTTGGTGTTTTAAATCCAAAAGGATTTTCGAAATCATTACCAATCATAATCACACCACCACGAGGACCACGAAGTGTTTTATGCGTGGTCGATGTTACAATGTGGCAATGTTGCATTGGATCGTTTAGAAGACCTTTGGCTATCAAACCTGCTGGATGAGAAATATCGGCCAAAAGGATTGCACCAACCTCATCAGCAATCGCTCGGAATCGGGC
>CALRZB010000122.1:0-8005 GCA_943372555.1 Chryseobacterium gleum
AAAAAAAAAACCACTCTAACCGATACTTTAAATCCCGGAATTGCATCCTCTGAGGTATATGATTTGATGAGCTACAGAGTTCAATTCACTCCCACTTTAGTAATTAATGGAATGCCAGGTTCGAATACTGATCCGTATTTAATTGTAAAACTGACGGAAATAGAAGGAAAAAACATTCAATCCGACTTAGCTATTGACAAAGTAATACTTGAGTACAACGGAAAACAACAAAAGATTGAGATATCAGAAATGCACGATTTCGGTTCTGATAGCCCAATCCTTGAAGGTGTTGTAAGAAATTTGGGTCGTGATGTTTCACGCCTTGATATAGTAACGATACATTTCTTTGAGATTAATTCTCTCAAAGAACATACCCTATCTGTGAAAAATTTAAATTCTACTATCGCGTATTAACGGCGAAATCCAGGCTTTTTAGAAAACGAATTTCCTCCGCCGCCACCTGATTTCTTCGCGCCAAAGCTCCTCTTTTTATCGAAAGATCTTCCGCCACCGCCGCCGCCTTGCTTTGAAGCAGGCTTGCCACTCGGCTTTTCTGTAAATACCAAGGGATATGGGTGATCTGTTACAACAGGAATTTGATTCTTGATTAGTTTCTCAATATCTCTAATGTAGTCTCTTTCCTCATCATCACAGAATGAATAGGCAATCCCGCTGGCTCCGGCTCTACCTGAACGACCAATACGGTGAACATAGGTTTCTGGGATATTTGGAATTTCATAATTGATAACATATTCGAGTAATTCTACGTCAATACCGCGAGAAGCGATGTCCGTGGCAACTAGAATACGAATAGTTTTATCTTTAAAGCTCTTGAGTGCGTTTTGTCTCGCATTCTGGCTCTTATTACCATGAATAGCTAATGACTTTATGTTGTTGCGTTGAAGCACTTTTACTACTTTATCAGCACCGTGTTTTGTGCGTGTGAACACCAATACTGAAGTAAGTGCTGCATTATTCAAAACGTGGAGCAAAAGGCTATTCTTATCGCCTTTGTCGACATAGAATAAGTGTTGCTCAATTGTTTCAGCTGTTGAAGAGACTGGCGCAACTTCAACTTTCTTTGGATTAGTGAGGATAGTAGAAGACAACTTTTGAATCTCCGTTGGCATTGTAGCCGAGAAGAAAAGCGTTTGTCTCTTTTTTGGTAAAGCAGCAATAATGCGCTTTACGTCGTGAATAAAGCCCATATCCAGCATACGATCTGCTTCATCCAAAACGAACATTTCAATTTGGCGAAGGGAGATGTGCCCTTGGTTCATTAGGTCGAGCAAACGACCTGGGGTAGCGACAAGAATATCGACACCTCTTCTGATTTGATTGACTTGTGGATTTTGGTTTACTCCACCAAATATTACCGCATTACGAATGCCTGTATGACGTCCGTATGCTTGAAGGCTTTCTTGAATTTGAATCGCGAGTTCACGCGTTGGGGTTAAAATAAGAGCACGAAGCCCTTTTTTACCTCTAGATTCCGGAGAACAGAGGTGTTGAAGAATTGGAATTGAAAAAGCTGCTGTCTTACCTGTTCCTGTTTGTGCACAACCAAGTAGGTCGTGTCCTTCAAGAACGTATGGAATTGCTTGTGCTTGGATCGGAGTAGGAATCGTATATCCCTCTTCATTCAGTGAGCGCAAAATCGGCTCGATAATCTTAAGATCTGTAAATTGCATGTGCTGCAAAGGTAGTGCACAGGAATTTAAGTATCCGAAAGTCAATAGTGACGGCACATTCAAGAGATTTCCACAAGATTCAAACAATGGACGATATAGGGGTGACAAAAAAGTAAATTTGCCGCAGGACAAAGACCTTCTTAATTCTATGAATACTATTCAAGATCTTCAAAAAATTGCCTCACAAGTGCGACGCGACATCGTAAGGATGGTGCATGCCGTAAACAGCGGTCACCCAGGCGGAAGTTTGGGCTGCACTGATTATTTCGTGGCTTTGTATAATAATATTATGACCATTGATGCTTCAAAATGGGATATGGATGGTAAAAACGAAGACTTGTTCTTTTTGAGCAATGGCCACATTTCACCCGTATGGTATAGTGTTCTTTCAAGAAGAGGATATTTCCCTGTATCTGAAATGAGCACATTCAGAAAATTGAATACAAGACTTCAAGGACACCCAACAACCCATGATGGACTTCCCGGTGTTCGCATTGCTAGTGGTTCGTTGGGGCAAGGATTGTCTGTGGCTCTTGGAGCAGCGCAAGCGAAAAAACTCAATGGCGATAAATGCCTTGTATATACACTTCATGGTGATGGAGAATTGCAGGAAGGTCAAATTTGGGAAGCAGCGATGTACGCAGCTCACCACAAGATTGACAATATCATTTCTGCAATTGATGTGAACGGTCAGCAAATCGACGGTCCTACTGAAAAGGTAATGAGCCTAGGAAATCTTCGCTCGAAGTGGGAAGCTTTTGGATGGGACGTCCTTGAAATGAACGGCAACGACATGAGCGATATCTTGGCAACTGTTGGAAAAGCAAAAGAACACACTGGCAAAGGAAAGCCTGTGATGATCTTAATGACTACTTCAATGGGTAAAGGTGTAGACTTTATGGAAGGAACGCACAAATGGCACGGTGTAGCTCCAAATGACGCTGAACTTGCAACTGCGCTTTCGCAATTGGAGGAAACATTAGGCGATTACTAGGGTAGTGTGGTAGTGTGGTAGTTAAAAATTAGCCCTTCGACAAGCTCAGGGACCACCCTTCGACAAGCTCAGGAACCACCCTTCGACAAGCTCAGGGACCACCCTTCGACAGGCTCAGGGACCACCCTTCGACAGGCTCAGGGACCACCCTTCGACAAGCTCAGAGACCATTTAGAAATTAGGAATTTGAAATACGGAATTAGAAAATGTTAGACTTCACTATATATAACTCGAATGACACCCGCTCTGGATTTGGAGAGGGACTTCATGAACTTGGAAAAACCAATCCAAAAGTGGTGGCACTTTGCGCCGACCTTATTGGTTCATTAAAAATGGATGCCTTTAAAAAGGATTTTCCGGAGCGTTTCTTCCAAGTTGGAATCGCTGAAGCCAACATGATGAGTGTAGCGGCAGGTATGACCATAGGTGGCTACATTCCATTCACTGGAACGTTTGCCAACTTCTCTACTGGTCGAGTTTACGATCAAATTCGTCAAAGCATTGCTTACAGCGACAAGAACGTTAAAATCTGCGCTTCACACGCCGGTCTTACTCTTGGCGAAGATGGTGCGACCCACCAAATTCTTGAAGATATTGGGATGATGGCGATGCTACCGGGCATGACTGTAATCAATCCGTGCGACTTCAACCAAACGAAGGCGGCTACAATTGCCATTGCTGAGCATCACGGCCCTGTTTACTTGCGCTTCGGTCGTCCGAAAGTGGCAACGTTTACTGCTCCTGATCAAAAGTTTGAAATCGGCAAGGCATGGCATATGCACTCTGGAAATCATGTGAGCATCTTCGCTACCGGTCACTTGGTTTGGAAGGCTGTAGAGGCTGCTAAAGCTCTTGAGGCAGAAGGAATCACGGTTGACCTTATCAACATTCATACGATTAAGCCATTGGATATCGATGCTGTGGTGACAAGTGCCAGCAAGACAGGCGCTGTTGTAACGGCGGAAGAACATCAAATCAACGGTGGCATGGGAAGTTTAATCGCTCAGGCTCTTTCAATGCACTGCCCTACTCCAATCGAGTTTGTAGGTGTGAATGATAGCTTCGGTGAGAGCGGAACTCCCGACCAATTGATGGAAAAATATGGTTTGGGCGCGAAGGATATCGTGGCTGCAGCCAAAAAAGTTGTCAACAGAAAATAAGTCTCAACTAGAGTTTTCCCCATTTCATTAACAACGCTTGTCATCACGAGGAGGCAGGACTAGATTTGTATGTTACCCAATTTGGGTTAGACCTAAACGAATTTCAAAACCATGATTACACGAATCATAGGCATTAATACGAGCACCTATGTCAACGCAGAGATGCGTCTTGACGATTGTGACTCTATTCAGCTTGTCGGACCAAACAACGTTGGTAAATCAACTTTGATTTACACATTAAACTTCCTCTTCATTGTAGACGGAAGCAAGATGTCGTTCTCCGGACAAAGAAGAGGTGATAAGGAAACTATTCACCACTATTTCCCAACGCACAACCAGAGTTATATCATCTTTGAAATAAAGAAGAACATCAACTACTGCATCATGGTAAAGCGTGATAGCGAAGGTGAACTCGAATATTATCGTATTGCTGGTGAATACAACCAAGAATTCTTTTTCAAAAAAGACGGTACTTCTCAGCGCATCCGTCGTTGGGATGAAGTGCAGGAGAACTTTGAAAAGCTTGGCATTGAACTTTATCTTTTCAAGAGTAAAACTGAAGTATTCAACGCAGTATATCAACGCGGCAAAAAAAATGATGCCGTTATCTGGCTTGAAGACAGCGTGCGTACTGACGGATTAAGCAATAACTTCTCCAAGGTTTATCGCTATTTGATCAACTCAAAATTGATCACCAATAAGACACTGAAGGAATCTTTAATTATCGCGGACAACCGTGAAAATGAAGGAATCAATTTCTCCCAGAAAAATAAGAAAGACATCAACGATCTTTTGAGAATCAACGATGAGATTCGTGTCATCAAATCGATTCAAAAAGACTTCGAAGAATTCCGTGAGGTTGTAAACCTATACAAAGCAAAAAACCGTATCGTTAGCGATCTTGTTTACGCTTTTGAAAAACAATATCAAGGTGTAATTAATGAGCTTGATAGCTCTCGTCTCGAAAAAGAAAAGACTTATCAAAGCACTCTTGTTGTGGTGAATGAAAAACACAAACCACGTCAGGAAGAATTGAACCGTGAGATTGGTAAGAAAGAGACAGAGATTGAAATTCGTGAGAAAGAATTCATTCAACTTCAAACTCAACTTGATCTAATCAATAGCTTCGAGGATAAGAAATTTCTGGATGAGTCATTACTTAATCTTGATGCAAAGCGCCGTGAAACGGAGGTTCGCATCACGATGGTGGAAAATCAGAAACTCAATGGAAAACAACTTGAAGGCAAGTTGAGCAAATTGGATTCTGAGTGCAATAGACTTGAAGCACAAATCAAAAACTACGATAATCAGTTGATTCAAAAAATCTCTGATCAAGACGATACTAGAAAATTATTAAATACTATTTTCTCTCCTGAATTTGCTGCTATGCCAGACAAATTGGTGAAGAAAAAAGTAACGAAAGCTGGATCTACACTTAAAATTTTTGATGGTGAAATCGAACTTCCAAAGAAATTGGAATTGCGTGATTTGCCTTCAGTGAAAGCGCTTAAGGATGAATTGGCTGAGTTGAAAAAAGAGAAATCAGAACTCGAAAAACTTTGGGCTGTATCTCTTCACATCGACAAGACAAAGAAAGAACTTGAAAAAGTCCTTTCTGATATTGAGGTGGTAAAAGACAAGCTTCGCAAAATCGAAAGCAAACCAGAATTGGAGCAATCGGTTGGTGAACTTGGAACAGAATTGCGTGCGATTAAAAACGACCGTGATGCGCTCGAAGATGATTTGAAAAAACTCAAAAAAGAAATTGCTGAGAAAACAAATCTTCTTGACAGTTTGCGCGAAGAGACTCGCAAAAACGAAGAGCGCATTATTGAATTGAAAAAGCGCAAGCAAGAAATCGAGATGTTCGGCATCACTCCTACTGAGTATGAAACAACCGAATCTCTTGATGAAATCTATGCAAAAATAAGACTTGCAAATACAGATAGAGAAACGTTGAAAGGTTCAAAAGACCGTGGATTCGACCACTTGCGTTTCAAAACAAATTCTGCACTTGCTGACGAGACTGAATTCATTAAATTTATCGAAGATGAAATTGCTTGTGTAAACGATAAGCAAAAAAGTATTGAAGGACTTCTTGGAAGTATTTCAACTCAGTTTGCAAACCCTGCGCACAATCTTCGCAAACGTTACGAAGAGTTCAAAACATTCGTTTACAATAGATTCAATGAAAGCCTTGCTAGAACGCGAATTTCAAACATCGAGTCGCTCAAAATTGAGCTAGTAGACAACAAGAAAGTGATCTACGAACTTGAGAGAATCGCATCGATTGAAAACTTATCGTCACAGCTAGCTTTTGAATTTGAAACAGGTGAAGACTTGAAAATCTTGAACCATTATTTGGATTCTGGAAAGACGGTTGATTTCACCGACTTGTTTGATATTGAACTTCACTTGAATGTGAAAGGAACTATTAAGCGAGTTGACTTGAAAGAGCAAGTAGAATCTGATGGTACCGACCGTATGATTCGTTTGGTAATCGTTATGAGTATTATCAATCGACTTGCGGTTAGTTCTGAGGACAACAAGATTGCACTCTTCATCGATGAAATTGGAACTATAGATGAGCATAACAGACCACAGCTTGTTCAATTCTGTAAGGAGCACAACTTCATTCCAATCTTTGCTGCACCGCAGCCATACGATGGATTTAGCAAGTACTACTTCATCTTTAGAAGCAAAGGAAAGATCAACCTCAACGACAAGCAGCATGCTGTGCGTCGCGAGGAATTGAAAATTGAATAAGACTTTTAGAAAATTACAGAATTAAAAAAGAACAGTTCTGTAAAGACCATAACCGCCAATTAACTACTCTATGAATAATTTTGAATTAGACGCCCTTGAGGTGTTAGAACGTGCTGACATTTATCGTAAATATTCTTCTATTTCCGAAGAACTTCCAGAGGTAAAAGTTAAGTACAATTTGATTGAAGAATAAAGATTGAACGCGCATGATTAAGGCAGAACCAAGGACCATATTAAGTTTCATTCACACCTATTTTGATGTGATTCGAGACTTGTTTGATTACCAGAATGAAGATGGTATCATTACCCGCGAGGTGTATGATATGATTTGTCATAAGCATGGTCATACCATGAATGCGCGGCTTCGCGAGTATCGTGTGATTCGACCTATTGGATCGGATTATGAGATGCGCGATGTGTATTACAAGTTGATGGAATTCTTGTTGTTTGAGTTCAAACCATTGCTTCCAGAAACGATTGAAAAATACAAAGGCTCTATTGGTGACTTGTTTCTCAAGATTCGTAAATCTGAGCAACAAGACCGAGATATTCTTCAAGAGCGTATTAAAAACCTTTCACATCAGATTCGTGAGTTTGTGGATTTGGTAGAAAGAAATGCATTCCGTTTGCTGAGTGAAACACGCGACTTGAAATCCAATATCGAACGTGTTGAATATCGCGATAAAGTGCACAAGGCATCTTTCTGGATTGATTACTACATCCTTCCACTAAACAAGATCCTAGATATTAATCACTCAGAATCGGTAGCAAGCAAACTAATTGAAATCAGCGAGTATGCAAATCGTCGTCGTCTTGACTTTGGCGATGAGACAAGCAGACAAGAGTTTGAAAAGCTCTACACTCAATTGATTCAAACAAACACGGACCTCCTTCGTCAATCGAAAATATTGACGAATGAACTACTTCCTCTTCTTGAACGTATTCGCACAGAATCACTCATCCTTACGGGATGGATTGAATTCTTGCGCAATCCGTATAAATTGGAAACTCCTCCCCTTCTCAAGGGTAGTAGAAATATGCCTTACGCAAAAGACATGCTTTACAAAGTTCGCGAGTTCTTCGAGCAATTCTCTACAGCAGAGTATGTATCTTACGAAGAAACAGAAGCGGACTTTGACAGATGGATTTTTGATCGTGATGCATTCATGACCAAGTTGAATAGTCAGCTTCCAGTGAACGACTTCTTTGGATGGTGTTTCACGACACTTCAAAAAGACTTCGAACATATTGAAACAGATAAGTTTTTTGCACTAACAGGTTTGCTTTTCGACGAAGGATTGCAAATTGAATTTCCAAAGAAAAATGAGCGTGTAGATATCACTACAACTACATCGCACATGAGCGTTCCCAAATTAAGAATTGAACCAGCAATA
>CALRZB010000123.1:0-7982 GCA_943372555.1 Chryseobacterium gleum
GCCCAGTGCTATCGTCCAGCTACGTTTAAGGATCTTCAGTCTGGCGCATCCTACGAAACGGTTGATTTGAATATTAAAGATTCGCATGGCTATAATTCAGAGATTGGAGTGCGCGGTGGCAATTGGAAATGGTCTTTTGATGTAAGTGCATTCAGTCTTTTTTATGAAAATAGAATAGGCTCTATCGTGAACTATGATTCATTGGGTGGATATCACACATTGAAAACAAATATTGGCAATTCGATTAGTCAAGGACTTGAGTTATATGTAGAGCGCAAGTTCAGTTTTGGTAAAATGCATGCTATCACGGTGCATACTGCAACATCATTTACCAATGCTAGATATCTCGACGCTTCCATTACTTATGGTCCCTATGATAAAGATATTTCGGGAAATCAGGTGGAAAGTGTTCCTCATTTTATTTCTAGAAATGGATTGAATTTTTCTTCTGGGAAATTGGATGCGTCTATCACATACAGTTACACAGCCGAGTCTTACAGTGATGCGCTTAATACTGAAAAACCAGATGCTTCAGGAGCCATTGGAATTGTTCCTGCGTATTCGATTTTGGACTTTGCAGGACATTATAAATTCAGTAAGAATTTGACCTTTGGAATGGCCATAAATAATTTCATGGATGAACAGTATTATACTAAGCGGCCTCAAATGTATCCAGGTCCTGGTATTTGGCCTTCAGACGGGAGAAGCATTACCTTTACAATCAAATTAAACTACTAATTATGTTCCGCTTATCCGCTTTTGTTTTCGGACTCTTTTTGTCTTTGCAATCTTTTGCGATTGTAGTTAAGCCGGCTGTTATTGATGTGTTTGATTTAAGACTAGAAACTGCAGACTCTTCGAGAGCTGCTTCCTTTGCCAATTGGTTTAATGCTACCGCTGGAGATTATCCTTATACAAAAACATTGTACGCTTCTTTAGGTCTCGATGTGGATCAACTTCTTGAGAATTTTGATTTACCTGCAAACAAAAAGGGTATTGAGTCATTGAGAAGAGAATTTGATTTTTACTCAGAACAACAGACTGCTTTTAAAACGAAAGTGGAGAAATACGTGAAAAGAGTATTTCCGGATATGATCACTAAAATAGAAGGCACATTTCAGAATAGTGATATTGATATAGTTGTTTACAGAACCTCTGATTCATATGAATTCTTAATAGGGCTGAGAGCGCGCCCTGAAATGAAAGCGAAGTTGAATAAAATCAAGGTAGGAACATCTAACGCTTGGCCCACAATGCCATTGGTGTTCTACAAATCGAACAGAAAGCCAAAGAAAGTTACTTTACTCGGGGATTTCATGTTTCAAGCCTATGACAGAACAGATGATAAAATGGTTTCTATTAAGGTTGTTTGCGGCGATTTTTCAGGTGTAATAATGCTCAATCCTATTACACATCCAACTCCTTACATCAAGAAATTTTTTAGTTCTAATACAGAAACTGAAGAGGGAGAACATATTGCGTTGACGTGGGAAGTATTGGGTGCGAAAAAAGTGAGTGTCGATAATAATATCGGCGAAAAAGCTGCCGTATGGCAAATGAATATATCGCCTCTAACTTCAACCGTTTTTACTCTTTCTGCGGAAAATGCGAGTGGTAAAACGACTTCAGAATTATCCATAACAGTGGAAAGGTCGGTTCTTCGCTCTGCTAAAATTACTTATTTCTGTCCTGAAAAAGGAGATCCGAAAATGAAGGGAACTTCGGTGACAATTACTTTAATTGATGTAAATGGCAATACCGTGGCCACTTATACAAATGCTGAAGATTTAGAGTTTAGTGGTAAGGTGGCATACAATGGTCCCTTTAATCTCAATTGGGAGAATGTGGTCTACAAAAGAGATTTGAAAAAAGGAAAGTTTATTGTAAAAATAGATGGTCCAAATGCGGATAAATGGACTTTCTCACCCATTCTAATCCTTGATTACTCCGATGGAACTAAGAATCAACTCTATGGCTATGGCAATAAAGAGTTAGAGGTTGGCAAGGATGGAGTGGTATTCGAATTCTGACATTTTTTTGACACAATACCACAAAGAAGGTATTTAGAATTGGTCTGATTAGCGTTTCTTTGTGTTAGGAAATCATGAAGACCAACCTTTCACAATACAGTCCGGGCCAAGGTGGCACTATCACTTCAATATTGAAGGGTGAATTGTATGCAAAGCTCATTGAAATGGGCTTGTACAAAGGAAAACAAGTGAAAGTGTTATTCAAAGCTCCATTTGGAGATCCAATCGCAATCGATATAGAAGGCTATGTTCTTTCGCTTAGAAAGGATGAGGCAGATCAAGTTCAGATAGAATCTTAATCTCCCATTATGCTGCCTAAAAAGATTGCCCTTATCGGAAACCCGAATACAGGAAAAAGCTCAATTTTCAATCTTCTTACTGGCCTCAATCAACAAGTGGGAAATTTCCCAGGTGTTACTGTAGATAAAAAGTCGGGTCATCTTGAATTGACCGACACGCACAAAGTTGAAGTCATTGACCTTCCGGGGACTTACAGTGTTTTCCCGAGGTCGGGTGATGAGAAGGTTGTTTTTAAAACGCTCACACAAAAAGATAATCTAGATTTCCCAGAGATATTAATGGTGGTTGTCGATGCTAGTAACCTGGAAAGAAATTTATTGCTTTTCTCTCAGCTTTACGATTTAGGTATTCCACTGATTCTGATCTTATCCATGACTGATCTCGCCGCAAAGCGCGATATTTCGATTGATACTAATGAATTATCTCATCAGTTTCAAAACACTCCAATTGTGGCCATGAATGGCAGAACGGGTGATGGGCTTTCTGAACTGAAAAAGGCAATTGTTGAGTTCAAAGTTCCCGCGAGTCAGAGTGTATTTGTTAACGCAAACTTGGAAGCATTGATTCATGATAATGATGGACAAGCGCAAGATGCTGAGAATCGATATGTGAAAATCAAAGGAATTCTCAATAAAGTAGAAGTGAAGGGAGTAAAATCATCAGAAGATACATTCACTTCAAAGCTCGATAAAATATTAGTTCATCCCATTTTGGGCTATTTGATATTCGTTTCTGTTTTGCTTTTGATTTTTCAAGTCATTTTCAATCTGGCAACGATTCCAATGGATTTTATTGATTCTTCTTTTGGTGAATTTAGTTCACTTGTGAAAGAATCTTTGACACCTGGAGTTTTTACCAATTTGCTATCAGAAGGAATAATCCCAGGCATTGGAGGAGTAGTTGTTTTTGTACCCCAGATAGCGTTGTTATTTTTATTCGTTTCACTTCTCGAAGAGACGGGATATATGGCAAGGGTGGTATTCATCATGGATCGATTGGTCCGCCCATTCGGTCTGAATGGAAAAAGCGTGGTGCCATTGATTAGCAGCGTGGCATGCGCTATTCCGGGTGTGATGTCCGCTAGAAATATAAACAGTTGGAAGGATAGGATTATCACGATCATGGTGGCGCCGTTAATGAGCTGTTCAGCGCGTATTCCAGTATTTATGCTGCTCATTGCATTGGTTATTCCAGACGGTGAAGTGTGGGGTTTTTTTAATCTAAAAGGCCTTGTGTTATTTGCTCTATATGCGCTAGGTGTTGTTTCTGCCTTGCTTGTTGCCGTCGTAATGAACTGGTTAATCAAGTCGAAGGAAAAAAGTTTCTTGTTGCTAGAACTACCTTCCTATAAGCTTCCTAGATTGAAATATGTCTTTATTTCTGTTTGGGAAAAAGTCAGAATTTTTGTTTTTGATGCTGGTAAAGTTATTTTGGCTATCTCCATTGTTCTTTGGGCACTTGCGAGTTACGGACCGTCAGATAGGCTTTTAAAAGCCCAAAAAGACGTTCAAGTGCCCTTACCTTCAGATACACTAGCCGTCGTGGAGTTCGAGCACCAAATGGCCGCTATTAAGCTTGAGAATTCTTATATTGGAATTTTAGGTAAGACTATTGAACCTTTGATCAAACCTTTGGGTTATGATTGGAAGATAGGAATTTCGTTGATTACATCTTTTGCTGCACGTGAGGTATTTGTTGGCTCTATGGCCACGATTTATTCTGTGGGGGAAACTACAGAGCAGGATACGAGGTTGATTGAAAAAATGCGTACTGAAAGAGATCGTGAAACTGGTGAATTGACCTACACCTTGGCAAGCGGGGCATCGTTGATGGTGTTTTATGTTTATGCAATGCAGTGTATGGCTACTTTGGCAGTTGTAAAAAGAGAAACGAGATCATGGAAATGGCCGCTGATACAGCTTATTTATATGGGTGTGCTAGCCTATTTAGGTGCGTGGTTAACTTTTAATCTATTATCCTGATGCAAGAAATACTAGTTGGTTTTTCTATTGGATTGGCTTTATGGTACTTGGGACGATTGTTCTACAAACTTTATATCGCTAAAGAAACAAAGTGCACCTCCTGCGCAGCCTACCAGATTTATAAGGCCCGGGCTTGATTTCGGATTCCTGATTCCTGATTCCTGATTTCGGATCGGTTCCTGAGCCTGTCGAAGGACGGATTCCTGATATTTTATTTTCCATCAACCATCAACCATCAACCATCAACCATCATCCATCAACCATGCGCGAAGCGCCTTTCATTTTAAAATATATCGAGCAGGGCGAGCACCAGACGCAGGACTTCAAAATGCGTGTGGATGATTCGAAGAAAATTGCTAAAACAATATCCGCTTTTGCGAATACAGATGGTGGTAGACTTTTGATTGGTGTGAAGGACAACGGGAATATTTGCGGAGTCCGCGTAGATGAGGAAATTCACATGATAGAAGCCGCGGCGCAGATGTACTGCAATCCTCCTGTCGATTTTCAAGCGCAAGTATGGAAGGTAGACAACAAATCTGTTTTAGAAATAATCATTGAACCTTCGAGCCAAAGGCCCCATAATGCGCAACTAGAAGATGGTATTTGGAGAGCTTTTTTGAGAAACCATGATCAGAATTTCCTTGCCCCAGTTGTAATGCTCCATGTTTGGAAAAGTGATGATGGCGATCGCCCTCAAAAGTATTTTCATACCGAGAAAGAGAAGAAAATCTTCTCTGCTTTAGAAGAGCACAAAGAGCTTTCTCAAAATCAAATCTCAAAGATGACTGGTATCCCGAGGCAAGCTCTCACAAAGCTTTTGGCTCGACTTATCCGTTGGGAATTGCTCGACTTTTGTTTTCAGCAAGATCAAGCAAGATATAAGTTGAAATAATTTTTTCAACCAAGCTCAATCATTATCAGCACTGTATGTTCATTCTGTAAAACGGACTGACTTCTCTCACTCAGTGTATTGATGTGCGTCATTATAGGAGTTTCCGAAAATACACAGATTTGCTTCAGATAGAGAGTACATAAGCTATCGAGCCCCCTTTCGAATGGATACATTTTCCCGAGTGATATCTACCGTTTCGAAAGAAATGCTTCGGCACGAGACATGGTTCAACTGTGATTCTTTTTGGAGAGGAAGAATCCACCAAGTTAACCATGTCTCGGCTCGGTAGTCTAATCTTCATCCCCAATTCCTAAGGCACGCGCTTATTGTTACATTTGCTTAGTTATGAGCAATACACCAATTTCAAAGGCAGAAAACAGTTTTGAATCGGTATTCAACCATGTTACCGAAGGAATCTTAATTGCAAATTCGAAAGGTGAAATTATCCTCTCGAATCCTAAATGCGTTCAACTGTTTGGATATGATACCGATGAACTAAAAGGACTCAAAGTCGAAGTTCTTGTTCCAAACGAAATCAAGGAGAAACATACTGAATATAGGAATGCCTATATGAGAAGCCCGATGAAACGTCCGATGGGAAAAACTATGACTCTTCGTGGACAACGAAAGGACGGTTCATTATTTCCAGTTGAAATTAGTTTGAGTTATTACGAGACAGAAGAAGGCCTTTATGTAATTGCCTTTATTATAGATATTACTGATCGTCACGAACAACAAGAAAAAATTCGCAAAATCAATAATGAATTGCGATTATTGAATGAAACATTAGAGAAAAAAGTAACAGAGAGAACGCTTGTTCTGAAAGAGGCTCTAACTGAACTTGAAAAATCGAGAGATGAGCTGACCAATGCTTTAGAAAAGGAAAAGGAACTGAATGAAATGAAGGGCAGATTTATATCAATGGCTTCGCACGAATTCAGAACTCCATTATCAACCATTTTATCTTCTGTTTCTCTAATCTCAAAATATCTCGAAACTGCACAACCTGATAAGAGCGAAAAGCACGTTCAACGCATAAAGGGCGCTGTAACTGGATTGACCGAAATTCTCAATGATTTTCTCTCTTTGGGAAAACTTGAAGAAGGAAAAGTTCGCGCTAATTATCAGCAAATTCAAATAAGGTCTGTTATCGAGGATGTGATTTCAGAGTTGCAAGCTATCACAAAATCAAATCAAGAAATAGTTCTAGATTTCTCTGGACAAGAGGAATATTATATAGACAAACAAATGTTCCGAAATATTCTCATTAATCTAATAGCGAATTCACTGAAGTTTTCGTCTGAAAATACTGTTGTGGATGTAACTTGTCATGCTAATGATAATGAATTGATGGTGCGTGTGAAAGATCAAGGAATTGGAATTCCTGAGGCGGACCAAGAGCATCTTTTTGAGAGATTTTATAGAGGACAGAATGTGTCTAATATACAAGGTACAGGTTTGGGACTTAATATTGTACTTAAGTATTTAGAAATGCTCAATGGCAAAGTAGATTTCGTAAGTGAAGAGAATAAGGGAACTACATTTACACTGGTGTTTCCTGCAAAATATGAAGAATCATGAAGAAAATATTACTTATTGAAGACAATGTTGATGTAAGAGAAAATACAGCAGAGATTCTCGAACTTGCAGGCTACGATGTTGTGACGGCCGAGAACGGAAAGCAGGGGGTGGAAAAAGCAATTAAAGAGTCGGCTGACCTTATTATCTGTGATATTATGATGCCTGTGCTTGATGGTTATGGCACGCTGCATATGCTTTCTAAAAATGAAAAAACAGCACATATTCCCTTTATTTTTCTCACAGCGAAAGCAGAAAGAAGTGATATGAGAAAAGGAATGGAAATGGGTGCTGATGATTATATCACGAAACCATTTGATGATATTGAATTGCTAAATGCAATTGAAAGTCGTTTCCGCAAATTTGAAGCTACTAAGCGAGATATTCAACCAACACAAGAAGGCGTGAATGAGCTCCTGAGCGGCATAACAGGTATTGCAGACATTGAAAAAATTGCTGAAAAACAGCAAATAAAGTCATACAGAAAGAAAGATGTCATCTTTACGGAAGGCGACACTCCAAACGGACTTTACCTTCTTAAATCTGGAAAAGCAAAGACATATAAAAGTCATGAATTAGGCAAAGATCTAATTACAAAAATGCTTCAACGAGGGGATTTCTTTGGGTATATTTCTTTATTAGAGGATACAATGCAACAGGAGTCTTCAGAAGCTTTAGAGGATTGTGAAATCGTTATTTTTCCGAAAGAGGATTTCTTCAAACTCATTTTCCAAAGTCCCGCTGCAACGCATCAATTTGTGAAAATGCTCACTGGGAAGATTTCAGAGGAGCAGGAGCGACTTTTGTCACTCGCGTATAGCAGCGTAAGAAAAAGAGCTGCAGACGCATTGTTGGTGCTTCAAAAACGATATCACGATGGTTCTGACAAACCTTTCAGCATGGCTATTTCAAGAGAAGATCTTGCCAATATGGTTGGGACTGCAACAGAATCTTTGATTAGAACATTAAGTGATTTCAGAGAAGAAGGGCTAGTAGAAATAAGCGGAAGTACTATCACTTTGCTGAATACAGAGAAATTAAAAGGAATGAGAAACTAGGCTCATTTGCCTCGATTGCAACACTCCATTGTCTGCTCAGTTTTATGAGCATCCATTTTCACTTTAGGACTTAAATAAGGGATGCCGAGATTGGCTCCTCTTAAAATAAATAGAACAGCCAAGACACTTAAGCCGATAC
>CALRZB010000124.1:0-7882 GCA_943372555.1 Chryseobacterium gleum
ATTTCCCTTTGGATTCTGACATTGTGGATATCGTGGATCTCGAAGAATTTGGCGCAATAGAAGAAGATCGTATACCTCTGTTCTATGGCACAATTCAAGGGCTTTATCCTAAACCAGAAAAGATTCCCAATCTGCTTGGCAAGGACCGATATTTCGCAGTGGTGGGGTATAGTGTTTACAATGGACCTGTAGAACAATTAGGCATCTACCAAATTCGAGCTTCGGATGAGGAATTGTGCTTGCGTCCATTGGATAAGATTACATGAGTGATTTCACAAATCCTAGATTGATCTTTTAGTAAGGATTTACTTTCCCACTTTATTCCGGCCGCTTCCATTCTACTAATACTTCCCGCTTAGGTTCCGCAAATTGATAATCAGGAAGGCTTAGCTCCTTCATGTATACGATTCTAATTGCACTAAGGGCGATCTCTGGATGCTGCAACATCCATCGATCATGCAAGTAAGCGGTGTAATAGAATCGTAATTCATGATTTCGTTTCATTAAAAGATTCTCGGTGTATTTTCTCCATCGATCATTTTTAAACATTGAAGAAATGTGCTGTGGTTTGCCATACCTCATTTGCTGACCGTCTCGACTTATGTCTATTACACGTCCATCCTCAGTAATTCCCTCAAAGAGAAACCACCCATCTTCTTTAAAAACCCCAGGGGCAAACATTCCCCAGCTTTGATCTAATCTTAAGTTATATGCCAAAGTTTGAAGAGGAATATACTGAGAAGAAATCCACCCAACGCTTTTGAAGTTCCAGGCCAACTGATAGAAGACAAGAGTAACCAAAAGGATAGTTTGAATTTTAACATATCGCAAAGGTGAAAGATTCACACCTCCCTCAGATACATTGATATTAAACATTTCAAGTTTTAAAAAGCGCTTGCGCAACCTTTCTAACAATGAATCGAATTTATCCATAACGGGTGACGGCAAAAAGCCAAGCAATACAGCCATTACAATAAAAGGGAAAAAACCAATGAACAAGGTGGAGGCCAGTCCAATGTGAAAAAATAAGAAAACGAGTGTAAATACTAATCGCGTGACTTCTTTTTTCCAAAAGACAAAAAGCAAGAAGGGCGCTAATAACTCTATGTAATATACTGAAGCCGTTATAATTTTTAATGCATGAGGATATGGATAGATCCATTTTCCAAATGGCAATGCTAATTGATCTAAACTGAGTGCATAATATACCGCTGTATAATCTCGGGTCCATTCAGGAGCGGTTTTCATGCATGCCGAAAAGAAATACAAGGAGAAAATAAGCAGAGTCAAACCAATTGCGGAAACACCGAAATAATCATTGGACTTCCTAACCTGAATTCGAAGCGAATCCATTGAATATCGGTTATTCCAAGGTAAAAAAATGCCCCACATCAATGCTAATCGCAATACATCATCACCTGCCTGACCAATTAATGTATTTCTATTTTGCACTGAAAGAAGAAGAAGCCAAGCCAATACTGTATATAGTTTGGTTCTATTGCCAATGAGTACTTGAACGCTACACCATAAAGCGATCAGAAATAAAACGATCTGAAAATTGAGTTCACCTGAAATAAGGTGCAACGATAGAAAATGAATCTGACGCAGATTCATTATCACAGCTTCTCTGGGCAATACCCCATAGTCAGTATAGAATGCCAATAAATCTGTAGCCCGAACCAACAAATCAAAAATCAAAACAAGGCCAATAGCTATCCGCATTATAGCTAAGGCTCGCAGATCTAATGAGAACACCTTCTTAATAACCTTCATAAGATTCAAATATAAAGGCCTGTAAAAACTTACAGGCCTTTGATATTAAATAAATGATATAAATTTTACTTTTTACGTCGAACATCATAAATATCCTGACGAACTTGATTTAATAACCTAGGATTTTGAATAATCATTCCACCCAAGGTATCACCTGTTGTATCAGTTGTAGCTGTTGTATTAGTGGTACTAGTTGTTCCCGTTGTACCGTTCGTGCCAGTTGTCCCGGTTGTAGTCGTTGTTGTGGTTAGACTGGTCGTGCCTGTAGTTCCCGACGTGCCCGTCGTGTCGGTAGTAGCTGTTGTTCCTGAAGTTCCATCCGTTGTGGTTAACAAATTCGTTGGATCCTCGGGAGTGCTTTGAGGATCTGGATTGGGAGCATCATTGGGATTATTCGGAAGATCCGAATTATTATTCGTAGTTGGAGGAGTTGCTTCAGCAGCATTAGCGGCCCCAACTAGCAATGCCGTTGCCAAAATTCCAGCAGCAGCGAGACCAGTCCCAACTCCGTATGCAACAGCGCCATAAATTCCAACTGTAGCTACTAAGCCAACACCCACAGCAATAATGCCTGTTGCAACTGCCACATTTGTAAGGTTTTCCACCCAATTATTTCCACCACCTCTGTATGACATGTTTTCATCAAACATCGCTTGGACATTCAGAACAGCGCTAGAAGAACGAACGAAATTATCATCGAACGTATATTGACCGTTATCATAAGTGACAAAAGACTCGTAGTTCAAATTATCTGTCTCTGTTAACCAATCATATGTAAATGCTCTGAAAATAAAAGTGGTATTTGTAATCCACTCGTATGTCCAAAGCGTTGAATATTTTGTTCCATTTACATTAGAAAAGTAAATCATTGTTGGACGCATGAACTCATCCACAAAAGTGTTCATGACCGTATCTGTTGACGCTTTCTGAACAACAAATGACTTCGGCGCCTGTGGCATTCCGCTAGCATCAAAAGAACCATAGAAAAAGATTTCATCACCTGACTCATTCAATACTTGCTTTGCGACCAAGCCATTATTTGGATCGCTTCCTGGTACTTGAGTGTACTGGTAAAAGGAATATTCTGCGACAGGAGTAGTGGAATCATCGGTAACCTCTGACTCATTCTTAGAACAAGACATAGTTACCATCACTCCAAACATGTATACCTGAAGTAAAAAAAGAGATCTAAATGTATTTTTCATAGGTTTTCAATTATCCATCGAATCTAATCATTAAGATTTCAGGTAGAACATTATGAATTAAAAATACTTACTAATGAGTATTGAGGCAAAACAATATTAATCGTCTCGTTAAAAACTGATTCACAACCTTCCAACAATCTCCATAAGCTTACGTTTCATAATTTGTTCTTCTTCTGAATTGAATAGTGGGCGCTGAATGGGCTCACTTCCAAATATGGTCCGATCTGCGTCTATGGTAGTCATAGAAAGGGCAAAGGTTAAGCTCATGAATTTCTCAATATCCAGCTTATCACATTCGTCTTGACGCTTGAAATTGCTATCGTACTCAAGAGCCCGCTGTTTCTCCTCGATCTCAATTTTCTTTGATTCCAATTCAAGCTTATCCATCGCAGCTTTGTACTCTGGATTATCAATGATATCAACTGGTATAATGGGATTTGTGCTAGGTATAGTCATCGGTTTTTAATTTCGTTTTTGTTTATCACGAATGTATTTGTCCGAATCAACTATCCCCAAATTTTAGCACCAAGAATAATTAACATGTGGAAAAGTTCTGGTCGATTGGTATGTGTTCATATGTTCAAAAAAAAACACTACCCAACCTCCTCACTTATTGCTAAATGCCTTTAGCCAATAGCTAAAAGCCAAAAGCTTACGGCCTATAGCCAATAGCTAAAAGCCAACAGCCAATAACCTCTCCACAAACGCACCGAAGTTATTCTCCTTATCTATTAAATGCACTTCGTAAATCCAAAATCGCTCATTGCCGAAGCGGTCTGGGTCGGCCATTTTTTGAGAGTTGCCCGGCATTAAATAATTAATTGTATCCTCTCCTTGAATATGCTCGTGAGGAAAATTGCCGATCAAATGTCCGCAGTGATGATTGCCATATTCCCATCCAAATTTCAAAGCCAATTCTTTGGTGTAATTGTAGAAATCTTCTCCTGTTAGAATGTCCTTATTCGCGCGATAAAAGGCAGCACCCTCTTCCCACATCAAATCAACATCTTCTTTTAATTTTAATTTGCGCGGATCGTTCCCCATCACATACGTTCTTCCATAATCAGCTTCCCACTCCTCGAATACAGGTCCGAAATCAAAGAACATGATATCATCTTCCTGCAATTCTAAATCAGGTGGATTTGCTTTGTAAGGGCATAAGGTATTCACGCCAGAACGCACAATTCGCTTGTGCCAAAACTTGCGAATGCCAAACAACTCAAAGGCCAACTCGAAAACCTCAGTATTCAATTGACTCTCCATCTTCCCCGGCACCACCAGCCCTCTCTCTTCAATGGCATCAAACAGCACAACAGCCTTCCGCTCCGCCTCTACAAGATTTAAATAAGATTGATTCATTAACCAAAGATACTGGTTACTGGTTACTGGTTACTAGTTACTAATTACCTATTACCTACTACTTACTACTTAATACCTATAGCTTACGGCCTAAAGCCTACAGCTTACGGCTTACGGCCTACTCCTCGCTCTTCACAAAATCAAACGTCACCCTTACGGTGCGATTGTCGCGGGGGCCTTCTATGTAGGCTTGTAGCATGGCGTCGCTTTTTAGTCGATAGACTATGCGTTTTGGAAAATCATGTGTAGGATTGGAGAACTCCATAAAATCCTTTGATTGGCTGGTCAACTTAAAGGGAACTGTTTCGCCTCCGTTTTGATCTGAAACTTGGGCTGAATAAACGAGTTGACCGTTTTCATTTTTAATGCTTAAGAACTCAATGTATGTGGTATCTGCTCCATTCATCACAAAGCCTTTGCCCTTAAGCGACCATTCGTCATTCATGGTCCATTCTTCAATTTGATAAGACTTTTCATCTAGTGATTTCCAACGACCAACAAGTCGACGAAGATCAAATTTATCGGCAACATTGGTTTCTTGCTTAGGCTGACAACCAGCGAATAGCAAAACTGCAACGACCCCAAATATGTAAAGTCCTGTCTTCATTTGAAATGCTAATGTAAGTAATCAGAGCCATCCAAGCCCCAAACACACAGCAAAGATTATAAGTGTAATTTGGATAAAACGATTGATGTAACTGAGTTCTTTCTTCTTCATCCACCTATTCCCGTAGTAGGCTCCGAAGAATGCCGCAAGCGTAGCCACGACAACGGGCATCTTGTTTATTTCAAATAAACCGCTTTGAATAATTGTATAATAGACCGCTATTCTTGTCAAATCCACCAGGCACGCTATAACTACCCTCGTTCCCATAAAAGCTTCTTTGGTCATCCCAGCCTTGATTAAGAATGCACTTCGCAACGCTCCTTGATGTCCGCTAAGTCCGCCAAAGAATCCACTGACTATTCCCCCCACGGGCATCCACTTGGCACCGATGGTCGCGTGTTTGAACTTTTCTGAATTTTCCAAATAAGCAAACACTCCTACTATAAAAGCAATCACGACTTTGATTAATGTGATATCGAACTGATGTCCTCCGAGGGTATATGAATGCAGAATAATATCGCCACTAAGCAATTCTAAAAGCTTTGCACCGCCGAAAGCGCCGAGTATGGAAAAGAGTCCGAAGGGCACTACGATTTTCCAATTGGCGTGTTTGCCAACTAAAAATAATTTGAAAATATTATTGAGCATGTGCACTACCGCACTTGCCGCCACTGCTATTTCAACAGGAAAAAAGAGCAGAAATGCAGGCAATAAGAGCGTTCCCAAACCGAATCCGGAAAAAAAACTTAGAAAGGAACCACCCGCAGCCATCAAGGCCACAATGACCAACTCTGAATTCATTGTCTAAAAGTTTGGCTCAAATATCATTTTTTTTGCGTCTATTTGAGCCGTCTTCCGATATTCGTATTGCACGAATGATCAACAGTCGGTTGCAATTTGTATGAGTGATTCTAAAAAGAAAGCAGAAGAAAAAGCACTAAGTGGTTTAAAGAAAAAAGCCACACCTCTATTGCCGCAACAATATGTTGATGGCATATTGAAAGGCGATCGCAATTTGCTTTCGCAAGCGATTACACTTATCGAAAGCACAAATGCTGCGCATAGAATCATCGCAGAAGAAATAATCAATCTCGCTCTTCCACACTCTGGAAAGTCAATCCGAATAGGCATTACGGGCGTTCCCGGCGTAGGAAAAAGTTCGCTCATAGAAACATTTGGAACCTACCTCACCTCCATCGATAAAAAAGTAGCCGTGCTCGCCATCGACCCTACAAGCCCACTTTCGAAAGGAAGCATTCTTGGAGATAAAACGCGCATGGAGAATCTCAGTGTCAATCCAAATGCATTCATTCGTCCTTCTGCCGCAGCTGATTCACTAGGTGGTGTGGCACGCAAAACACGCGAAGCCATGTTGCTCTGCGAAGCTGCCGGTTTTGATATCATCATCATCGAAACAGTTGGTGTAGGTCAAAGCGAAACCGCTGTTCATCGAATGACTGACTTCTTTATGCTCCTCATGCTTGCTGGTGCCGGCGATCAACTGCAAGGGATTAAACGCGGCATCATGGAACTCTGCGATGCGTTATTTATAACAAAAGCAGATGGAGATAATTTGAAAAATGTCACCCGCGCAAAAGCCGATTATATCAGCGCTCTGCATTTCTATCCACCCAAACCAAGCGGATGGATCCCGAAGGTAGACGCTTGTTCTAGCCTCGATGGATCTGGAATGGATAAAATTTGGGATGTCGTTAATCAACATCACGAATGGCTGACCAATCGAGGAATGTTAGAACAAATTCGACTTGAACAAGATTTGGAATGGATGCAAGAAACGCTGCGCGATAAAATTCTCGACTCGTTCTATGCAGACGCACAGTATCGCGAAAATCTAATTCGTCTCGAAAAACAGATTCGTGAAAAACAAATTACTCCGTTTAAAGCAGCTGAAGAATTGTTTGAGCTCGGACGAAATTAACGGACTCCGCCGCCCATATAGATATCAATCATTCCAATTAGGAAGCGCGCTCCAAATGCAATAGTAAATAGTGCTGCTAGAAAAATCCTCACTGTTTTTTGCTTGCCAAAGAGATTGTCCAGATTGGCTATGGTATCCACGCAAATAGAAGCAATCGCTAAAAACTCCAAGAAAATCAAAAGTCCCCAGTGCTCTTTAAAATTATTGTAAAAAGCACTGATAAGTGAAGGCACATCTCCTGTAAAGAATTTTCCGCTCCAATAAATCGCATTATAGATCACCAAGACAACCAATAACGCGCTAATCAAATTAAAACCACCTTTTATACTCGACTGATTCATAGGGCAAATCTACGACATACTGTGCCGCTATTATAGCTAATGATTCTAAATATAGTCCGGACAAACTTTGCGAATTTCACCCAACTTTGGTTTGGGCGGAATGGTATAAATAACACCGACTTCAAAGCCTCCACGCCCATTGCTCGCGGGTTTCAAATTGCTAGTATTGATGTCATAACTGATTCCAATATCCCAATTATCATAACGAAGTCCTGCGAGTAAATATCCTGCATCCTTGGTTCTCCCAACTATTCCACCATAAATCGAGCGATACATCCAAGGCTTTGATTCTAAAACATAATGCGCTCGACCACCCAAATCAAACTCCTTGAATTTGCCTTGACTCATAAACAGCAATATCGGTTCGGCTGCCCATAGGTCATTAATCTTATAATCAACATTCGCATGGATATTAAAACGCTGATTCAAGCGCACAAATCCCTGATCAAACCACGATTGCTTTGGTGAGGTAAGATTGAACATCGAAAAACCACCTCTCAATCGGGCTTTATCATTTATCTTTTTTGAATAAACAACTCCAAAATGTAAATTCATATACGCTCTTGAATCGCGCGAAAAAGCTTCACCTGATTCAAGACTTGGATTGTAAATTAAACCTGTCCATTGATTATCATACGTCAAATCGCTGTAGTCAATG
>CALRZB010000125.1:0-7866 GCA_943372555.1 Chryseobacterium gleum
TCAATCTTTTTCAAAGTTTCGTCACTGAGTGAAACACTAGCAGAATTGCCGATTACAACAGTGCCTTTAGCATCTTTAGAAGTTGTTGTAGCTCCTGCTGCGGTAGTAGTCGCCTCGCCATAAAGCTTCTGAAGTGATAGAAGGTCCGCTTTCATTTCTTTCAAGCTTTCTACTTCACCAAATTTGTCAAAATACTTGATCAATTCATCAAGAGAATACTTCTGTTCTGCAATACGCTTTTTGATTTGCTCATTACCTGCAGAATACTTCGTGCTCAAATAAAGAGCCTCGATCCATCCGCCAGAAATTACCAATGCAGAAACTTCAACACGGTTGTTTTCTTTAAGGTAACCATTCAAATCAGTGTAGGCTTCAGAAACGATTGCCAACAAAGAATCGCGGCTATCTTGATTAGACTGAAGACGCTCGAGCATGTCATTTTTCAATGCATCATCAACGCCCATTTGACGAGCCAACTTCTGAGCGGCAGCCAAATAGTCTACGCTCTTTTGTTTCTCATCAAACATACTTGAATAGCTCAGGTCAGCGCCATAAACACCAAGGTTAATAGCCTGCTTTGCTTCTCCAGTATACTTGGATGCATTCTCAACATTGTTGAGCATCGCCGGGTCAAATTTGAATCCTGCATCCTTTATCAATGCAGCCATTTCCATTGGCGCAGGGATGGAGAAGAATATTTTTCTCAACTCTTCCTGCTTCGCAAGCTCCAAGGAGTCGAGATTAGGCTTTACAGCCTGATTGTTTGAATTAGATCCGCCTGTCTCGCAAGAAGAGAGGACAGCAACAAAGCCGAACGCGACTAGCGTCGGCTTCATCCATTTCAGTTTCCGCATAATTGATTGATTTTGGGTGGTCATTATAAGTTCAGTTACTAGCTGATTGGGTGTTGTAAATTTCGAATTATGTCGTTTCTACGCGAACATCATCGAAATAGTTATAAAAATAGTTGTGTTTATTCCAATTTTCTATCGTTTTGTAAAAAATCGGACATTAAAGCGCTATTAATGAGCTTGAAGCCAATTTTCGCCATAGTTCATGTCAACCTCCAATGGCACAATCATGCTTACTGCACCTATCATTTTCTCTTTTATCACCGGTTGAACCAATTCTATCTCGTCCAAATGCACATCAAAAACCAATTCATCATGCACTTGCATGATCATTTTTGATTTAAATCGTTGTGCTTCAAATTCCCTCTTAATATCAATCATTGCGACCTTGATAATGTCGGCCGCTGAACCTTGAATTGGGGCGTTAATTGCATTTCGCTCCGCGAAACCCCTAACTACAGCGTTTGCACTATTAATGTCTTGAAGGTACCTACGGCGGCCCAAAATGGTCTCCACATAGCCCTTCTTCCTCGCCATTTCAATGGTTGCAGCTTGATAAGTCTTCAAATTTCCAAACTGCTTGAAGTAAGATTCTATGATTTCCTTGGCCTCTCCTCTCGATATACCTAGGTTTTGCGCCAATCCAAAAGCACCTTGACCGTAGATTATACCAAAATTCACCGCTTTCGCCTTGCTTCTCATGGTGCGGTCAACTGCATCTAGAGCGACACCAAATACCTTTGCGGCAGTGGCGGCATGAATATCTGCTCCTCCCAAAAAGGCGTCAACCATATTCTTATCTTCACTCAAAGCCGCAATAATCCTCAATTCTACTTGAGAATAATCGGCACTTAATATCTTGAACTCTTCATTTCTCGGTATGAAAGCTTTGCGAATTTCCTTACCACGTGGTGTGCGGATAGGAATGTTCTGCAAATTCGGATTGTTACTGCTCAATCGACCCGTAGCAGCTACGGTCTGCATGTAATTCGTGTGAACTCGGCTGGTATGCTTATTCACCAGCAAGGGCAATGAGTCCACGTAAGTGGACTTCAACTTACGCAACTCTCTATAATCTAGAATTTTTCCAATGATTGGATGGTCATGCTCGTATTTCGATAGAATATCCTCACCAGTAGCATACTGTCCGGTTTTAGTCTTCTTCACATCCTTGGCTATTGCCATCTTTTCAAACAGAATGGCTCCCAATTGCTTTGGAGAATCCACGTTAAATTGCTCTCCAGCTATTTCATGTATGTCACTTTCCAAAACCACAATCTCCTTCTGTAAAACATTAGAATACTCATTCAAAAAAGGCTCGTCAATTCTTACACCTTCCCATTCCATGTCTGCCAATACAGTAATTAGAGGAACTTCGACTGTATCGAACAACTTTCTCAACTCGCCTTTTTCCAGCTCCGGAGAAAACTTCTCTTTAAGTTGAAGGGTAATGTCAGCATCCTCTGCTGCATAATCTTTTATCTCCAATGGGCTCAAATCAGCCATGCTGCTTTGATCCTTTCCTTTCTTACCAATCAAAGTCTCAATCGACACGGGTGTGTATCCTAAAAACTGCTCGCTTAGCACATCCATTCCATGCTTTCCGTCAGGATTAATTAAATAATGCGCCAGCATGGTATCAAATACTTTATTGCGACAATCAATTCCGTACTTGCGCAACATTTTATAATCATACTTATAATTCTGCCCGATCAACTCCTTTGATTCATCTTCGAATATCTCTCTGAATGAATCCACCAAAGTGCGTGCAGCATCTTCATCTTTTGGTACTGGAACATAATAGGCCTCATGCGCTTTTACACTAAAAGACATTCCTACAAGAAACGCATTGATAGGTTCGAGGTCACTTGTCTCAGTATCAAAACAGAATGATTGTTCGGTTTTTAAAAGAGCGATTAATTCGTCTTGTTGCTCTTTAGTTTCAACAAGAATATAATTGTGCGCCACATCATTGATGTTGTGCAAAGTGGTGTGAACGGCAGGCGCTGGCGGCACCTCTGTTTCCAAATCAAACAAACTTCCTTGCTTAACATCACTTGTGTTGCCAACCTCTTCGCCTAGCACACGTTTCGCCAATTGACGGAACTCGAGGTCTTCAAATAATTGGCGCAAATCATCTTTATTATACTCCGTCAAACGCAGTTCTTCTTCTACCAATTCGTTTGGCGAATCAAGCAAAATAGTGGCAAGCTTCTTTGACAGAATAGCTTGATCTGTAAAGTTGATTACGTTCTCTTTTTGCTTGCCTTTCAATTGATCTGTGTTTGCAAGCAAACCTTCAAGACTACCAAATTGCTTGAGCATTTTAACAGCAGTCTTTTCTCCAACACCTGGAATTCCTGGGATGTTATCTACGGCGTCGCCCATCATTCCTAGCAAATCAATTACTTGATCAACACGTTCGATATCAAACTTCGCAAGTACTTCTGGAATTCCCAACACCTCTGCCTTCCCACCTTGATAGCCTGGTTTGTAAATGAAGATATTTTCACTTACCAATTGACCATAGTCCTTATCACTCGTCATCATGTAAGTGAGGTAACCTTCCTTCTCAGCTTTCTTAGCAAGTGTTCCAATAACGTCATCGGCTTCATAACCGGGTGACATAAGAATTGGAATATTGAATCCTTCGATAATCTTCATTATCCAAGGCACAGAAAGTTTGATGTCTTCTGGAGTTTCTTCACGATTCGCTTTGTATGCTTCGTAGTCGATCTCACGGAGCGTTTGTTCAGGCGCGTCAAAAACCACCGCGATGTGAGATGGTTTTTCATTATTAATAATATCGAGAAGAGTATTTGTAAAACCAAACATGGCTGAAGTATTCAGCCCTTTAGAATTAATGCGCGGTGCGCGTATAAAAGCGTAATACGCTCTAAAAATTAAGGCGTAAGCATCAAGTAAAAAAAGCTTCTTCGGATGTTCCTTCGTTATCATTCCTCAAATAAACGAAAAAAGCGCAAGCGGCCTTGCGTTCACTTGAAAACATTACGATTACTTCTTATAAATCGGAACCGTAGAACACGGCTCACCAAACATCAATGACTTTACTACTGGTTGCAACTTGAACGCTAGATCCGCGTATGCCGAAGTGGGCACATACTTATTTCCGCAACCTTTTACCACAACACGAACATCTCTGTAATCCTCAATATCAACTGAGTTAATTACATTTTTAAATATCGATTTCTCCATTTCCTCTGGAGTCCCAAAATATATTTCCTTGGCAATTCCTGTAAGTCGAGTTGATACAAGCATGTACGCCCAATGCGGTATAATCGCATCAGCTGAACAATACACACTTACGAAGGCGTCTTGATATTTAGTCAAATCGTGTGATGAAATAAACTCGCGAAAATCTTTTTCCTTTAAGGCCATTCCCATCCACAGTTGATCTTTGATATCAAGGCTCATGCGCAATCCTTCAGGATAGTGTTCCTCGAAATCAAAAGTCACTAGACCACTCTTTGCAACCTTATTTACTATTTCATCCATTACACAAAAATACGTATGTTCGACCAATGAAAAACGTAATACTCCTGCTATTGTGCATTATTGGATTAGCGAGCTGTTCCATTGAAAAGCGCCGCTACATGGATGGATATCACATTCAAAGACATTCAACCAATACGGAAAAATCGAATGATGGCGAATCTGCTCCATTTTCTAAAAAAGAGCACATGACCATTTCGACAACAGAAATAGATACCGTGGTGTTTATTCAAGACACGGAAAGTAAAATCAGTAAAGAAATTTTTGTTACTCCCGCTATTCTGGATACCATAATCAGTCCCGATTCCACGGCGAAAAACCAATATTCCGTACCATTCTCCCCTAAAAAATTATTCAAAAAATCCAATAAAAACGCACTTGCTGGAATGGGATTCGCCGCAACAGGATTCGGCACAACGAGTATTATGACATTCGCCTTGGAGGAGTTTTTCGCTGCTCTTCCATTCTTCAGTGCACTATTCTTATTACTTGGAGGTCTTATTTTAGGTCTTTGGATTTATGCTTTAATCACTAAAATTTCTCTCCGCAAAAAAACAATTTCGCAACAAAAAGAAGGGGAAAGTATACAGCATTACACGCATGAAAGTTCAAAGCATTACTTTCCAAAATTAGACATTACTTCTGCGGCTTTGCTTTACTCGTTTTTTCTGATTTTCGCTGTTTCGGCCCTAACACTATTCTTCATCTTCCTAAGTCCTGATGGGCTAGAATTTCCTCAAAAAATGATTGCTATTTTGGGATACACCGCTATAGCGATTCAATTGTTATTGATCGCTTTTTGCGCTTATAAAATTTGGAAATTCACACAAGCAAGTAAAAACTCAAGAATTGATCGCTAGGCGTTTAGACTCCTGGCCTACCATTTCTATCGCTGTCGCCACCATTGCGTTTGCATCAAAACCGCACTCCGCATAGAGCTCATCTTGTGTGCCGTGCTCGATGAAAGCATCTGGAATACCTAGTCGTTTTACCTGCGCTTGATAGCCATTATCGGCCATAAACTCAAGTACAGCGCTACCCATTCCACCTTGAATGCAGCCGTCTTCTACAGTAATTACATATTTGAATTTGCTAAATACTTCATGAAGCAAAACCTCATCAATAGGTTTAGCAAAACGCATGTCATACAAAGCAGCGCTAATGCCTTTCTCTTGCAACTCTTCGCAAGCTTTCTGTGCATTATTGCCGATAGGCCCAATTGTCAAAAACGCTACATCTTCTCCACCACGAACTTTTCTTCCTGTTCCCACTTTAAGAAGTTTCATTGGCGTTTTCCAATCCACCATCATCCCGTTTCCACGTGGATAACGAATAGAGAAAACACCGTAGTTCTCATACTGAGCAGTGTACATCAAATTGCGGAGCTCGCTTTCATTCATCGGGCTTGCCACAATCATATTCGGAATGCAGCGCATATAGGCGATGTCATACGCACCGTGGTGTGTAGCACCATCAGCGCCAACAAGTCCCCCGCGATCGAGACACAATACTACATGTAGATTTTGCAAAGCCACATCATGAACCACTTGGTCAAATGCGCGTTGCATAAAACTTGAATAGATATTACAAAAAGGAATTAATCCTTGTGTTGCCATTCCTGCTGAAAACGTAACAGCATGTTGCTCTGCGATACCCACGTCAAACGCGCGTTTCGGCATCGCCTCCATCATGAATTTCAATGAACAACCAGAAGGCATTGCAGGTGTAACACCTACAATCTTCTCGTTTTTCTCTGCTAATTCAATAATCGTATGTCCAAACACGTCTTGGTAAAGAGGTGGTTGTGGACTTTTAGGAACAATCTTTACGATTTCACCGGTTTCTTTATTGAAAAGACCTGGCGCATGCCATTTGGTAGGGCTTCCTTTTTCTGCAGGCTCATACCCTTTTCCTTTCATAGTAACAACGTGCAGAATCTTTGGGCCAGGAATATCGCGTAAATCGCGAAGTACCTTCACCATATATTCCACGTCGTGTCCGTCGATTGGACCGAAATATCTCCAATTCAAAGCTTCGAAAAGATTGCTTTCTTTTATCAAAGAACCCTTAAGTGACTCTGAAATCTTATGTGCTATTGATTGCGCGTTAGGACCGAATTTCGACACTTTGCCGAGAAGGTTCCACACTTCGTCTTTTACTTTATTGTAAGTATGACTTGTAGTAATATCGGTTAGATACTCTTTAAGAGCACCCACATTGGGGTCTATGCTCATGCAATTGTCATTTAGAATAACAAGCACATTTGCATCCTCAGCGCCACCGTGATTTAGTCCCTCAAACGCAAGTCCTGCGGTCATTGCACCATCACCGATCACTGCTACCACTTGACGGTCAGGCTCCCCTTTTATGCGACTTGCAACGGCCATTCCAAGAGCACCACTTATAGAAGTCGAGCTGTGGCCGACACCAAACGTATCATAGTCGCTTTCACTTCTTTTTGGAAAACCACTTATACCCTTGTATTTGCGATTTGTGTGAAATTCCTCTCTTCGGCCTGTAAGTATCTTATGGCCGTATGCTTGGTGACCAACGTCCCAAACCAATTGATCATAGGGAGTATTGAATACGTAATGGATTGCTGCAGTCATTTCGACTGTGCCCAGACTAGCTCCAAAGTGACCACCCTTTTCAGACACAATGTCTACGATATATTGACGCAGCTCATTGCAGAGCTGTGGCAACTGATCTTCAGCAACATTAGCCTTGAGGTCGGCAGGTGAATTCACCTTACCCAATAGGGGTCCTGGAACGTAATTACTCATATTATAGAATGCTCAATCATTGTAAGCCAATATTGTCAAACAACGCCAGCCCAACAAAGTTCGGAAAAAACAATTGCCTAACTCAATAAAAATTGGCTTTTATTGGATAACGTGACTTAATATAGATTCGAAAATCTCGCGACCATCTGTATTTGAAAGCTCAAAATCGCTTGCACGCTCAGGGTGTGGCATCATTCCAAACACGTTCTTAGACGCATTTGATATACCCGCGATATTCTCCAAGGCGCCATTAGGATTAGACTCTTCAGTGATTTCTCCCTCTTCGGTGCAATAGCGGAATAACACTTGGTCGTTGTCATTCAACGATTTAATCAAATCTGGACCACCGTAGAAATTTCCTTCTCCGTGGGCGATTGGAATTTTATATGCTTTTTCAAAATCAAGCCCTGAAGTCACAATTGTACTTTTTGATTGAGGCTTTAAGAATACATTTTTACAAATAAACTTACGTGATGTGTTATGCATCAATGCTCCTGGAAGAAGTTTTGCTTCGCAAAGAATTTGGAATCCATTGCAAATACCCATCACAAAACCACCGCGATTTGCGTGAGCAATCACTTCATTCATGATTGGAGAAAAGCGAGCAATAGCGCCGCTTCTAAGATAGTCGCCGTAAGAGAATCCACCTGGAATAAATACGAAATCTACACCTTGCAGATCGGTGTCTTTGTGCCAAAGCTTTACTACTTGCTGATGAA
>CALRZB010000126.1:0-7817 GCA_943372555.1 Chryseobacterium gleum
AATCAACCAAACTACTTCCTTGTTTATGAGAATTGCTATTATCGCTGCTTTACTTTGCGCGTCGAATTTGTTATTCGCACAGAAGGATCCACAATGGATGAGGTTTCCTGCTATTTCACCTGATGGAAATACAATAGCATTTGCTTATCAAGGCGACATTTACGTCGTGCCATCTGGTGGCGGAACTGCCATGCCAGTTACTCTAAATGATTCTTATGACTACATGCCTGTCTGGTCTCCAGATGGTCAAAGTATTGCCTTTGCCTCTGACCGTCATGGCAATTTTGATGTATTCATGGTTTCTGTAAAAGGTGGGGATGCGAAAAGATTGACTTTCCATTCAAGCAATGATTCTCCAACGGACTTTACTCCAGATGGAAAAAATGTGGTTTTTTATTCTTCAAGACAAGACCTTGCTTCAAATCAACAAAATCCTTCAGGAGCTATGCCAGAATTTTATTCGGTGCCTATAATTGGAGGAACAGAAAAGCTTGTTATTACAACACCAGTATTAGATGCTCGCTATAGCGCGGACGGAGATAAAATTGTTTTTCAAGATCAAAAAGGGTACGAAGATCCATTGCGTAAACACCACACTTCATCGGTGACACGTGATATCTGGATTTATTCTTTTTCTACAAAAAAATACACGCAATTGACCATGTATTCTGGTGAGGATTTGAATCCTGTTTTTTCTCCAGATAATAAGTCCATCTATTTCACTTCAGATCATAATGGCACAATGAACATTATGAAAATGGGATTGGACGGAAAAAGTGTTACCGCCATTTCAAATTATAAAGATCATCCTGTGAGACATCTTTCATGCAGCAGCACAGGGGTAATATGTTACACCAACCATGGTAAAATTTACACCATGAAAGAAGGTGAGGAAGCAAAGGAACTTCTTGTTTCTATGTATGCTGATAAACGCTATGTGGAAGAAAAAGTAGTTCCTGTTGCAGGAGTTTCTGAGTTTAGCCTTTCACCGAATGGAAAGGAAGTTGCGTTCATTCATCGCGGTGAAGTATTTGTTTCAAGCGTTGCTGAAGGCACAACTAAGCGTATTACAAATACACCGGAACAAGAGCGTTCGGTGAGTTTTGGTCCTGATGGAAGAACATTGTTGTATGCAGGTGAGCGCAACAATAGTTGGAATTTGTATACGTGCAAAATCGAACGAAAGGAAGAAAGTTATTTTTTCAATAGCACTGTTTTGAAAGAAGAAACTTTATTGGATTCTCCAGCAGAAACATTCCAACCTTCATTTTCTCCTGATGGTAAAGAGGTCGCTTTTCTAGAAGAGCGCACTGCATTGAAAGTGATCAACATTGCATCAAAGGCGGTAAGAGAAATTGTTCCTGCAGATAAAAATTATTCCTATTCAGATGGTGATCAGCACTACGAATGGTCGCCTGATGGAAAATGGTTTATGGTGAATTATTTACCAAAAGCGCAATGGATATCTCAAATGGGGTTGGTATCTTCAGATGGAAAAGGTACAGTGAAAGATTTGAGTGAAAGTGGTTACGGTGCATACGGTCCGCAGTGGATGATGGAAGGCAAAATGATTTTGTGGGCAAGTGATAAAGACGGAATGAAAAACCACGCAAGTTGGGGAGGTCAATCAGATGTCTATGCTACTTTTTTGACACAAGAAGCATTTGATGTTTTCAAAATGAATGCAGAAGAATTTGCGCTTTATAACGAAGGGAAAGAAAAAGCGGAGAAAGAGAAAAGTGCAGATGCGGAGAAAACAAAGAAAGAAGAGAAAGGAAAAAAGGATGAAAAGAAAGATGACAAGGAGATTGTTTTAAAACCTGTGGTTATTGAAATGGATGGTTTAAAAGACAGAAAAGCTCGTCTAACTATTCACTCCTCCACCTTGTCAGATGCTTATGTGACTCGCGATGGTTCTAAGTTGTTTTACATCTGTCAATTTGAGAAAGGATTTGATTTATGGCAAACAGATTTGAGAACGAAGGAAACGAAGGTTGCTGCAAAATTGGATGGTAGTCCAGCAAGCATGGTTGCTGATTCAACAGGTAAGATGCTTTTCATTTTAACGAATGGAGGAATTCTCAAATTTGATATCGATAAGTCAGAAGTGAAACCTGTTGCAGTAAAAGGAGAAATGATATTGAATGAAGGAGAGGAACGTGCTTATTTGTTCGAGCATATTTGGAGACAAGTTCAAAAGAAATTTTATGTGAAAGACTTGCACAATGTGCGCTGGGATTTTTACAAAGCAGAGTATGCTAAAGTAGTTGGCGATGTAAATAATAATTATGACTTCGCTGATATGATGAGCGAGATGCTTGGAGAGTTGAATGCATCACATACAGGCGCGTTTTATGGTAATCCAAATCCGAACGGAGATCAAACAGCGAGCTTGGCTTTATTCTATGATAATAATTACACTGGAAATGGATTGAAAATAGTTGAAGTAGTGAAAGGAAGTCCAGTTCAAAAAAGCGGCTCTAAAATCGCTCCAGGTGTTGTTATAGAAAAGATTGATGGAGTTGAAATTAAAGCTGGTGTGAATTATTATGGCTTGCTCAATAGAAAGGCGGGAGTAGTAACTCTTCTTTCATTGCTTGATCCTTCTTCGAACAAGCGTTGGGAAGAGACAGTGAAGCCCATTGGCAGAGGCATGGAGAATGAATTGCTTTATCGTCGATGGGTAGAAAATTGTCGCTCGATTGTGGATTCGCTTTCTGGTGGTAAAGTTGGATATGTTCACGTTCGCGGAATGGATGATGGCAGCTACAGAAAAGTTTTTGATGAAGCTTTAGGAAAATATGGTGATCGTGAAGCGCTAGTTGTAGACACACGTTTCAATGGTGGCGGTTGGTTGCACGATGATTTAGCGACATTCCTTTCTGGCGAAACATATATGGCGTTTCAACCACGTGGACAAGAATTGGGCTATGAGCCAATGTCAAAATGGAGACGCACTTCATGTGTTGTAATGAATGAATCTAATTATTCGGATGCACACATGTTTCCATACACTTACAAAGCTTTGGGTGTAGGAAAATTGATTGGTATGCCAGTTGCCGGAACGGGTACTGCTGTATGGTGGGAGCCGCTTCAAAATGGAGTTGTTTTTGGAATTCCACAAGTAGGTATGGTGGGCAATGACGGAAGATACTTGGAGAACCAACAGTTGGAACCAGATTATAAAGTGGCTAACGATCCAGAAATTGTAAGTCAAGGAAGAGACCAACAATTGGAAAAAGCAGTAGAAATATTGTTGAATGGGAAATAAGAAATGCTTCGAAGAGCTATGGTTGAATTCAATTTTAATCCTTTTCCGGAATTGCAATCAGAGCGACTCGTTTTGCGACGCATTGTAGAATCTGATTTAAATCGAATCTTTGATATGCGCTCGAATCCGGATGTGATGAAGTACATTCCGCGCCCATTGGCCAAAACCATGGATGACGTATATGAGTGGCTTGGTAAAATAAATGAGGGTATCGAAACGAATGAGGCCATCAATTGGGCGATTTCATTTAAAGAAAACCCAACCGAGTTCGTGGGACTCATCGGCTATTTTCGACCAGACAAAGAGAACCAGCGCGCCGAAGTTGGCTATATACTTCACCCCAATTTTCAAAAAATGGGTATCATCGGCGAGTCAATGGGACCAGTGATTGAATACGGTTTTAAAATCATGAAACTTCATTCCATAGACGCTGTAATTGACCCGGCAAATAAAGCTTCAGAGAATGTATTAATCAAAGCAGGTTTCCATAAAGAAGCTCACTTCCGAGAAAACTGCCTCTTCGAAGGGAAATGGCTGGATTCGGTGCATTACTGCCGGCTCGACCATTTGTGATTGGGCTTTTGGCTGTTAGCTGTTGGCTTTTGGCTGTTAGCTATTGGCTATAAGCTATAGGCTGCAAGCAATTTTAATTCTACATCAACCATCAACCATCAGACATCAACCATTAGCCATCAGCCATAATTCAACATCGCTCAACTGAATCGCGGGGATTTCTAGCTTGTTTTTCTTGCGATAGGTGTTCATGTTTTGATGAACTGCGGTGGGCTTGGTTTCGCGGAGTTTTTCTACTGTATCGTAACCTGCTTTGATGATGTGCTCAATCCAAAATTCGGGAATGCCTGCGTCTGCAAATGATTTCATATCTGGACCAGTATTCCATTTTTCTGGACGCATTTGAGGGAAGAACAAAACTTCTTGTATCGTTTCATTATTCGTCAAAAGCATTACCAAACGGTCGATTCCGATACCCATTCCTGATGTTGGTGGCATACCGTATTCCAGTGCACGAAGGAAGTCGAAGTCAATGAACATCGCCTCGTCATCGCCACGTTCTTGAAGACTCAATTGTTCCTCGAAACGTGCGCGTTGATCGATAGGGTCGTTCAACTCAGTATATGCATTCGCAATTTCTTTACCGTTCACCATTAGCTCAAAACGCTCTGTCAATTCAGGATTGTCGCGGTGGCGCTTGCATAGAGGCGACATCTCTACAGGGTAATCTGTAATGAATGTGGGTTGGATATAATTGCCTTCACACTTCTCTCCGAAAATAGTGTCGATCAATTTGCCGACACCCATTGTATTATCTACTTCTAGTCCGATGCTTAGGCAGAAGGCACGAAGCTCATCTTCCGATTTTCCATTGATATCGAACTGAGTGAATTCTATTATTGCCTCTCGCATGGTAACGCGACGGAATGGCGCTTTGAAGTCAAGGACTTTGTCTGCGAATTGAACGGAAGTTGTTCCCAATGCTTTCATGCAAACGTGCTCCAGCATTGCTTCCGTAAAGTTCATCATCCAATTGTAGTCCTTGTAGGCTACATATATTTCCATTACAGTGAACTCAGGATTATGCGTTCTGTCCATGCCCTCATTTCTGAAGTTACGGCTGAACTCATATACTCCTTCAAATCCACCAACAATCAATCTTTTTAGATAAAGCTCATTCGCGATACGCATGTACATCGGCACATCGAGTGCATTGTGATGCGTAGTGAATGGGCGAGCTGTAGCGCCACCTGGAATTGGTTGAAGCACAGGAGTGTCAACTTCTAAGTAACCTTTATCATTGAAAAAATCACGCATTGCATTCACGATTTTAGTGCGCGCAATGAATGTTTCTTTTACTTTTTCATTTACAACCAGATCCACATAACGCATACGGTAGCGCAATTCAGGATCAGTGAAGGCGTCAAATACATTTCCTTCTTTGTCTACTTTCACAACGGGTAGTGGTTTCAATGATTTTGAAAGCACTGTCAACTCAGTCACCTGAACAGAGATTTCTCCCATTTTGGTAGTGAATTGTTTTCCTTTTACTCCGATGAAATCACCAAAGTGAAGCAAGTGTTTTACAACATCATTGTAAAGCGATTTGTCTTCACCTGGGCAGATATTGTCAGAAGCGATGTAGATCTGAATCTTGCCAGTACTGTCATGTAGATTGGCAAAAGATGCCTTACCCATGTTACGCATGTTCATCAGACGGCCAGCCAAAACAACTTCCTTACCCTCTTCATAATTCGCGAGGATTTCCTTGGCATACGCGTTTACCGGAAACTCGGCCGCTGGAAATGGTTCAATTCCTTTCTCGCGCAATTTCTGCAACGCGCTTCTTCTTACTACTTCTTCGTCGGATAAATTGTGAATCATGGGGCAAATATAGGGAAAGGGAGAATTCCGGATTCCGGATTTCTGATTCCGGAATCAGAAATTAGGAATCCGGAATCCTTTTATCGTAATATTGCAATATGGGAATCAGTAAGACAGAAGAGTTTTCATTGAAGCAAAACCAGATAAGTAATCTGGCAAAGGCGCTTGGACATCCGGCTAGGATTGCTATTCTAGAAGTTTTGATGAAAAAAGAGGATTGCATTTGTGGGGATATCGTGGATGAGTTGCCTCTAGCGCAACCTACCGTGTCCCAACATCTGAAAGAACTTAAGAATGCTGGATTAATAAAAGGGTCAATAGAAGGAAATAAAGTTGGCTATTGCATTGATCAAAAAGGAATACGAAAACTAGTGGATTACTTGCTAGCTGTTGATGCCAAATTGGAAAAAACGAAAACAAAAAAGTGTTGTTAATATGAGTACAGATCATTGTGCCCCTGTGGCGAATAGAAAGAAGCTCGGATTTCTCGATCGCTATCTTACATTGTGGATATTCTTAGCCATGGCTATAGGAGTGGCACTCGGATATTTCGTGCCTAAGTCAGCGGATTTGATTAATGGGATGTCATCCGGAACAACCAATATTCCCATTGCCATTGGATTAATTTTAATGATGTACCCACCACTTGCTAAGGTGAAGTATGAGTCGATGCGTGAAGTCTTTTCGAATGTAAAAGTGCTGACTGCTTCTTTGTTTTTGAATTGGATAATTGGTCCGATTCTCATGTTTTCATTGGCGTTGATTTTTCTTCCAAATCATCCTGAGTATATGATAGGATTGATTTTGATTGGTCTAGCGCGATGCATCGCAATGGTCGTTGTTTGGAATGATTTAGCTGATGGAAATAGAGAGTACGCTGCGGGTTTAATTGCGCTCAATAGTATTTTTCAAGTTTTACTTTACAGTGTTTATGCCTATTTCTTTATTACTGTGCTTCCGCCATATTTCGGGTATGAAGGATTTCAAGTGGATATAAGCATTTCACAAATAGCAGAAAGTGTTGGTATTTACTTGGGAATTCCATTCTTGATGGGAGTTTTGTCTCGCTATACTTTGATTGCAATTAAAGGAGAGCAATGGTTCAATGAAAAATTTGTTCCGAGAATTTCCCCAATTACATTGATTGCATTGCTTGCTACTATTGTGATCATGTTTAGCTTGAAAGGGGAATTGATCGTCCAAATTCCAATGGATGTGGTTCTGATTGCCATTCCTCTTGTAATCTACTTTGCAATCATGTTCGTCGTTAGCTTTTTCATCGGAAAATATTTCGGGGCTGATTATTCTAAGTCCACATCAATTGCATTCACAGCGACGGGAAACAATTTCGAACTTGCTATAGCAGTTGCAATTGGAGTCTTTGGAATTAACAGCGGACAGGCATTTGCGGGAGTTATCGGTCCGTTAGTTGAAGTGCCTGCCCTTATCGCTTTGGTGAATCTGGCTTTTTGGTTTAGAAAGAAATACTTTACTTCCTGATGAATACATTAATCAAACAGTATTGCGATGATAGAGTAGGGGAGTTTTCATTGATTGATGAAAATAGGAAAACTCTATTGACTAAGTTGGCTAATTACATTTCTGAAAAAAGTAAAAAAGCTGAACCAATTCATCTTGTATACATCTGCACGCACAACTCACGCAGAAGCCATTTCGGACAAGTATGGGCGCATATTGCTGCACGTTATTTTGATGTAAAAAATGTGTTTACTTTCTCTGGTGGCACTGAGGCAACTGCTTTTAATATCAATGCAATCAACGCTTTGAAACGAGCGGGATTTAACGTTTCTGCGAACGATGAAATTTCATCTAATCCGATTTATCATCTTCGATTCGATGACAGCGAAGCGCCGATTATTTGTTTTTCGAAGGTGTATGATCATATCGATAATCCATCTTCAGCTTTTGCCGCAATCATGACGTGCAGCGATGCAGAGCAGAACTGTCCATTTATTTCAGGCGTGGAATTGCGCGTCGGTACTACATATGACGACCCGAAAGCATTTGACAATACTCCGCAACAAGACGAAAAATACAGCGAGCGCTGCTCGCAGATTGCTCGTGAGGTTCTTTTTGTTTTTAGTTTGGTATAAAAAAATCTAGAATTGTACTAGATGTTTTCTATTTC
>CALRZB010000127.1:0-7804 GCA_943372555.1 Chryseobacterium gleum
ATAAAATTCAGCTCTTCTCTTCGTTAAAAAACGACCAATATATTCCGTCTTCAATCCAATCATTCTATTATTCATAGATACATTCCAATTTCTAGCAATCACTGAGTCAATTTCAAACGTTTGACCAGTTGAACCAGACGTTAAAGTATCAAAAGTAAAAGTACTTTGGTTATTGAATTCCGCATAGGCCAATTGTTGTTCACCAAAGAAAAACCCATAGCGCCAATCAAATGCATCACGACCAACTTGTCCTTTCTTAGACGGATGTGAAATCATCAACTGCACGCCAGCTCCCATTCCAACAGAATAGTACCTCATGTTGTAAAAATCGTTTTCTCGAACTCCGGGCATATTTCTGATATCAATGAATTTCTCAATCAAATTGAAATCGTTAGTGTACCGACCTCCCTCCACTCCACCGAACTGAACATAGAGCGCATTCGGTTTCCAGGTCCTGTATCCTGAATTTATATCTATTCCTTCATTCAATTCTTGAGCAGATGAGCTAAAGCAAAATATGCATATGCATGAGAATGCGAGCACTAGTCTCAAATTCATTCGGTACATTTTCATGGTTATATCGAGGTTACGGTGAATCCGCATCTAAAGTAAAGATTTCGTTTTTATTTCATTCGTCATTTATGCTTTTCTTTGCAGCGAACAAATTTTGGTTGAATAGACCGACTGCTATGCCTAAACAATTCTCCATTGTGGTGCTTCCTGATGAATCGGAAGACCGCAACGTTATTCTAGAAAAAATTCAAGCAACCGATTCTGAGGTTGGTGAAAATGATCTTATCCGAATTCTTCGAAAATCAATTGATGCCCGACAACGTCAAGTGAAAATCAATTTACGCGTCGAGGTTTTCGCTGCAGGGGAAGACATTCCACCTGCGATTCAAGAGAAAATTTATCAAAACGTTGGTGACAAGCCTAAAGTGGTAATTGTTGGCGCGGGACCTGCTGGACTCTTCGCTGCTCTAAAGTTGATTGAAAATAATCTTTGTCCTGTAATAGTAGAACGAGGAAAAGACGTTCAAGCGCGCAGAAGAGACCTTGCAGCCATAAATAAAGAACATATAGTAAATCCTGAATCCAACTATTGCTTTGGAGAAGGAGGTGCTGGCACTTATTCAGATGGAAAATTATATACTAGAAGCACTAAGCGCGGAGATGTTACTTCCATTCTTGAAACCCTAGTTCACTTTGGGGCTGACCCCGTTATTCTTACAGAAGCTCATCCGCATATTGGAACGAATAAACTTCCAAAAATCATTGCTTCCATGCGAGAAAAAATTCTCGAGTGCGGTGGACAAGTTCTTTTCAATCACAAGGTCGTTGACTTTATCATTGATCCAAAAAACAATTGCTCCGGAGTTATTTGTGAAAATGGAGAAAAAATAACTGGTGAATCAGTCATCCTTGCAACAGGACATAGTGCCAGAGATATCTTCTATTTGCTCCACAAGAAAAAAATCAATATCGAGTTCAAACCTTTCGCGCTGGGTGTAAGAGCGGAGCATCCGCAGCACATCATCGATCAGATACAATATCATTGTGAAGATCGCGGCGAATTCTTACCACCAGCGACGTATAGTTTGGTTGAGCAAATCAATAACAAAGCAGTCTACTCTTTCTGTATGTGCCCAGGTGGAATTATTGCTCCTTGCGCTACATCAGAAGGAGAAATTGTCACCAATGGCTGGTCGCCAAGTAAACGCAATAACCCTTGGGCAAACTCAGGAATAGTTGTTAGTATAGAATGGAAAGACATTCCTTCCTTTCATGAATTTGGTCCATTAGCTGGTCTAGAATTTCAAAAGTCTGTTGAACAAAAATGCTGGGAAGCGGGAGGAAAAACACAAGTAGCACCAGCTCAACGTATCGCGGATTTTATATCAAATAAAACTTCCAAAGATTTGCCTGATTGTTCCTATCAACCGGGCATTGTGAGTGTCAACTTGCACGAAATCCTTCCTGATTTTATTGCTGCAACATTGAAGCAAGGATTTAAAGCTTTTGGTAAAAAAATCAAAGGATATTTACATCCAGATGGAATTATTTTAGCGACAGAATCACGCACCTCCTCGCCTATTCGAATCCCAAGAAATCCAGAAACATTAGAGCATGAAAACATCACAGGTTTTTATCCTTGTGGTGAAGGTGCTGGATATGCAGGTGGCATTGTGAGTGCCGCAATTGACGGAGAAAAAATTGCTTTAAAAATAGCAGCAAAACAAATGCTAGAACTAGGCTAATTCAGCCAATTCTTTTCCAACAAGAGTTCCGATTGCAACTCCCATTCCGCCCATTCGCACTCCGATAAAAATATTGTTAGAGTGCTTCTTTACAATGGTTGTTTTCGTAGGTCCAAGCCCTAGAATACCCGACCATTTATATTCGAGCGAATAAGAAGAGGCTGGCAATAAATAATCGTCGATAAACTGTTTGATATTGTTTTGAATAGTATCAGTCAGCCCAAACTCTGCTGTTTCTTCATTCATCAAATCTGTATTTCGGAATCCTCCTATTAGCAATCTGTTTTCAATTGGTCTAAAGTATATGTAGCCTTTATCCACATGAAAAGTACCTGAGGGAATTGGTGTGGCAAGCTCAGAAGTGACAACCACTTGATTTCGAGCAGGCCTTACGTCTAGTTCTGGCATTAGCATTCGTGCAAAACCATTCACGCAAACAAAAGCTCTTTCCACTTCATTGGTATATCCTTCCCATTCTACAGAGACAGAATTCGTTTTTTGAGAGATGCTAAGGATATTTAAACCATTGATAAAACGTATGCCAACTGATTGCGCTTTTGCAATAAGAGCTCGCATCATTTTCCCAGAATTGATCGACCCTTCATGACTATTGAAAATACCACCAATGAATTTTGTATTGCCTGCAAAATCTGGAAGCGTTTCCAATTCAGAATAAGGTCTGAAACCTAGTATTTTTTCTAATTGATCATTCAAATAATCTAACTTACTCAGACAATGCTCAAACAATTCCTCATCTCCTTTTCGAAATAGCTCGATGCCACCGCAAGGCAAATAATCCATTGATTCTGTTCCCAAAAGTTCTTGAAGATTGAGAAGTCCAGTATAGCGACGTTTTACCAAGTTGAATACTTCATCCTCAGACATCACTTCGAGATCATCTATTAATTCACTGGCGCTGCCAAAGCAAGCGAATCCCGCATTCTTGGTGCTTGCTCCCGCAGAAAAAGAATCGCGCTCTACCACTACTATGTTTCTAAAAGGGTGTTTTTTTTTCAATTCAATGGCAGTCGAAATACCAACGATTCCGCCTCCAATAATGAGGTCGTCAATATTATTCAAGAATGAAGCGGCTTCCCAATAACTAAATCTCATAATGTCCAACAAATTAAAACACGAAATAACATTTGATAAAGCTAAACAAACTCCCCGAGTGCATGAACAATTCTCGCTTATAATTGAAATTCGCTATTCCGCTTTTTAAAGAGAAAAAAGCAAGATTTGAATTCCGAACAGATAAAAACCGTAAAAAACACATAAAAAACTCATTACCCATTTATTTTCAAAGTCATAGATTAGAACTAACTAATTTGATAATTTTACGTTTACATTAATATATTCTAGACAATTTCGGATTATATTTGAAGTTACAAGGAAAAACCAAAAGAAAAAGCATGAAGCTTTCTGTTCGACTCATTTTACTTCTAATAGCTACCACTCTGATTCAAGGCGCTTTCGGACAAGACGTGCTATTACTTCGTGGTGCATTAAAGGATACTGAGACTCAAAAGAAATTAGATAATTGCCAGGTGACTGTTTTTAAAAACGGCCAACAATTCGATGTTTATGATACAGGAGGAAGCGGGAAATACGAATTCCGTTTGGAATTAGGGTACAATTATGACATCAAATTTTCTCGTGTTGATTATGTCTCCAAAATTGTGAGAATAGACACACGCAACATTCCAGAAGAAGACAAAGCTGGTGGTTTTCAAATGGATTTACCTGGAATGCTTTTCCCAATGCAGCCAGGTTACAACACCGACATAATGAAAGAGCCTGTGGGAAAAGTAGCATTTTCGCCACAAACAAATTCGATGGAATACGACGAGCCTTATGCCAACAATATGAAGGCTAAAATTGAGGCGGAGTTAAAACGCTTGAAATCTCTAGAAGATGGCAAGGATAAGATGATAGAGGACTTCAATAAGTTGGTGAAAGAAGGTGATCAACGCATGATTGAGAAAAAGTATAAGGATGCGATGGATAAATTCACCGAAGCCTTGAAAATTTTCCCTCAAGATCTTCCGGCTAAACAAAAATACGATGCAGCGAAAGCAGCTTATGATGCAGAACTTGCGTTGGCTGCAGATAACGCCAAATATGACAAACTTCTAGTAGAAGGCGAAGCAGCAATCAAGTCTAAGAAATGGGATGATGCCAAGAAAAAATATACTGAGGCAAGAGATTTAAAACCAAAAGAAAAAACTCCGAAGGAGAAACTCTACGAGATAGAACAATTGATGGCAGGCGCAGAGAAGCAAGATGAATACGATGCTTTGATGATTGAGGCCAACAAGATGTTTTCGAATAAAGACTATGCCCTTTGTATAGATAAATACCGCGCTGCATCTGTTCTTTTCCCATCAATCTCTGAACCAAAAGATCAAATTGTAAAAGCACAAGCCGCCCTTGATGGCATGCTCGCTGACGAGGCTAAAAAGAAACAACTTGAGCAACGTTACAACGACTTGATGGCCCTTGGTGCAAAGAACAAAGGAGAGGATAAACTTGACGCTGCTTTGGGCAACTACAAAGAAGCGAAAGACCTTAAGCCAGAAGAACAAGCACCAAAAGACAGAATCAAAGAAATTGAAGATATTTTGGCTCAACGTGAAAAAGACAAGTCGAAAAACGATGCTGATGCACTTGCTAACAAAGAGAAAGAAGAAATTGAAAAAAAGTTTAATGATTTGATTCAAGAGGCTGATAAGCTTTACACAGAAAAGAAATGGGCAGAATCAAAAGGCAAATACAACGAAGCTTTAGCGGTAAAAGAAGCACAATATCCTCATGCGCGTATTGATTCTATCGACGCAATTCTAGCGGCAGAAGAAGCAAAAAACAACGACGATGCTTTAGCAGATGCTGCCCGTCAAAGAGAAGAGGAAGCGAAACTGAAAGAAGCCCAGTTGGCTGCAGATAAAGCAGAACAAGAAAGACTTGCTGAAGAAGCTCGACTTCGCAGACAAAAAGAACAAGAAGAAGAAGATGCCGCTGCAAAAGCAGAATTGCTGAAGAAGAATCAAAAAAGTGGATTTAAAAACGAAGCAGATAGAGCTCGAGAAGATGAGGTTGAGAGATATTATCGTCAATCACGCGCTTGGCAGGACTCTCTGAAGTATGCAGAAGTTAGAACAAAAGCAGAAAACAACGAGAAATTCTCTTCTTCACAAAAAGATAAGTCGAATGAACGAATCGTTTTAAACGAAGTCCAAGCAAACGATAAAAAGAAAGAACTTGAAAAAGTGGATCCTCGCGCCGATAAGCGATTGAAAGAGCAAGAGGAAATCATTACCGCTAAAAAAGAAGAATTGACAGACATTAACAACCGCGGCAATAGCTATGCTATTCGCAATGCAGGTGATAACGAGAGAAAGAAAGAAGAGATAAAAAGCAATGAGAAAGACTTTGCAGAGCGGGCTGAAACAAGAAATGAAAAGTCTCAAGAAGATGTAGCTGCTAAAAAAGAGGCCGATGCTGCTCTGGCCGGCAACGACCGCAATAGAGAGAAGTTGATTACTGAGATGGAGCAAAAGCAAGAGACCTACCAGGAAAATACAGAAAGTTATGAGAGCCGCAATTCAACTTTGAGAACTGATGCTACAATGAAAATTGACAAGCAAAAGGAAGATCAAACGAATATGACTTTTGATGGAGAAAAGGTTCGCGAACAGAACGAACTTGCGATGGAGGAAAAGAAAAAAGAGGCTGAAACAAAATCAAACGACTCACAAGACGCAGCAAAAGTTCGAATTGAAGGTACAGTTAATCAAATCGAAGCCCAGAAAGAAAGTTCTGAATCGATGAGCAGTGATGCCAATCGAAACAATAGCTCCGCAGAACGTGCTGAAATCTCCGAAAAGAAAACGCAAGTAGAAATTATGGCTATCGACAAGGAGGCAAAAGCTGCTGAAGATCGTTATCAAACTCGCAAAGAACTTTTCGATGTAAATACAGGACAACAACAAACAGAGAAAGCTTCTCCTGGCACAGAAGATCTTCCTGAAGGGGTTAGTGAAACCTCCTACGAGGTGAACAATAAAATGATCACCGAGCGAACTGTAAAACGTGATAATAAGGTTGACAAATACTTGAAGTCTGTTTCGAAAACAGGAATCTACTATTTCAAAAACGGTAAGCCAATTACTAAGCAAATGTGGATTCAAGAAACTTTGGAAAACGAATCGAATTGATGAACAAGCGTTTTATTATCATCAATGGCCCAAACTTGAATTTGTTGGGCAAAAGAGAGACTAATGTTTACGGTGAAAAGGACTTCGAAACTTTCTTTATAGCTCTCAGAAAATCCTACGAAGAGGTTCATCTCGACTACTTTCAAAGTAATGTTGAAGGAGAGTTAATCAATAAACTTCACGAAATAGGCTTCAGCTACGATGGTATAATTATGAATCCTGGTGGCTATTCTCACACTAGTGTTGCATTGCGCGATGCAATTAGCGCAATAAAAAGTCCCGTGATTGAGGTACATATTTCCAATATTCACGCGCGAGAAGAATTTAGACATCAATCCCTGACTGCTTTCGCTTGTGTAGGGGTGATAAGCGGATTTGGACTTTGGTCTTATGAAATGGCTTTGAATTTCTTTTTGGACAACTAATAAAAATTAGTCCTTCCCGAATTCTCTGAAGGCACTTTCAACAACTCGGATAAGTAATTCAGCATCCTTTCTTTCCAACTGTTTGCCGAAACGTCTCTTCGAACCGTTGTAGTTGAACCCCACTCTCTCCCCTCCTATTATCCAAAAGCTATCGTCAAGAAAAGCTAGGAAATTTCCCGGATCCCGAGTGATCAAACCCAATTTGAAAATTTGCTTGATTTGGAACACTTCTGGTTTCGATTTTTTCCAAAAGGCATTGTAGAGTTCCATTTTGCCCTTGGAAATTCGAATAATCTCTCTGCCTCCTTTTCGCCAAAAAAAGACCTTAATCATTTTCACAAAAAAATAGGCCCACAAAGCAGAACATACAATGAAGAAAATGCGATCACTTGTTATTGTAGTTTGAATGGCATATTTAATAAATACTACACCACAAAAGGTCCACCCCATTAGCCAAACAAGTAACAATGTTTCTTGCCATCTTTGAACTTGTTGGGTTATCGTAATTACAATATCCTCTTTTGACCTAACGGTGGAAATTCTCTTTCCTATGAATTTTGGAGCTGTCTGGTTCATGCTAATTTCAACACTGAATTGTATAGGTTCTCGTATTGAGGCAGAATTTTCTCAATACTAAATTCTAAAGCACGCTCGCGTGCTTTTACTCTAAATCTTTCTAGGCGAACATCGTCGGTAAGCAAATAGCGTGTGTTTTTCGCCATGTCTTCTACATCTCCCACATTGCTCATCATTCCAGTAACGCCGTGTCTATTCACCTCTGGAAGTCCGCCTGTATTTGTAGAAATAACAGGAACTCCGCAAGCCATTGCTTCCAATGCGGCAAGGCCAAAACTTTCAGATTCGGAAGGAAGCAAAAACAGATCTGCAACCGAGAGAGCTTCTAAAG
>CALRZB010000128.1:0-7790 GCA_943372555.1 Chryseobacterium gleum
CAGACCTAAGTTCTTTTCTATAATCAACGGTTTCTGCAATACAACCTCTTATTACTTCTTCAGCCTTCCTTTTGCGTTCAGCAATGTTCTCTTTAATTTGATCTTTTGCCTTATTGTAATTTTTTAAAGCTTGCCAAATCAAGACACCGCCAATACCTAAACCGATTAACCCTATAATTGGACCTATAGTAAAGCCCCATAAACCTCCCAAACAAATCAAGACTCCAATTATGATTGATCCGGTAGGGAAAGAATGCTGATCCAATTGCATCTGCTCCATGTTAGCATAATACTGAGATTGTTTGCTCAGCATGTCATTTTCATCACTTCCATCCTTGGTTGAAATTTTAAAGTCATCAATACTTAAGTCAACCATTTGAGGATATTTGTTTCTAGATTTTGCAGTAAACGTATCATGAGCTTCAACTATCCATGGCTGACTAATTGAAACTGCAAGAGCTTGAGTTACTTTAGTTGCTCCACTCAATTCGGGATTAAAACAGGCGTTGGTTAAAAGTTGCAGAAAATCTACTTTTTCATCAAAAATATGCTTCTCGGCATCCATAATAGCTTGTGCCGCAGCCTTATCTCCATCCATCTGAATGATAAGCTGGTTGAATCGAACTTGTTCTTGAAGCGGTAACTCTTCATCATCGAAATTGGTAACTAACAAAGAGAGTATTTCATCTAATTGAACCTTAACACCTTTAGAAAAATCTGATGAAGATGATATAATACCTCCAAAATGTTCTTTCAACTTGAGGTGAGATCTTGCTTCGCGAAGGGACTGACCAAGATTGCTGTAATTAGCGCTAAATTTCTCTAATAAAGGATATTTTCCTTCATCTAACGGTGCCATTGCCTCAAAAAAAGATACCCATTGAGTCTTTTGCTGATCGATAAATGTATCTCCCTGAGATAATTGATGTAGCCAGTTCTTTACATTAGTCATCATCAAGTTTCTAGAGGCAGGCGGAAAAACTCCAGTTGTGACAGCTTCCAAAATGATAATAAACTCTCGGTCAAGGTCATTGGGATTTTGATGCATGAAATACCTTTCAAGCCACATTAAACTTGCATCATTTCTCGTTAATCGTCTCATGACTAACATGAAAAACAACGTTGTCTTATAATCGTCTCTTTTCAGAGACTCATTCAAAGCCTTCTCATTGGTTGATTTGTCATTTCTCATCCAAGCGGCTAAAGCAACAAGAGCTGGAGCTAACCAATATCCCGGTGCTTTTATCATTACCTCCTCAGTCGTGAAACGAAGTGTATCATCACTTAAAACACCTGTATCAACCCCTTGCAAAATGCCCGTTGCCATTCTCCTTACTTCGGCATAATATCCAAACTTAATTTGTAAGTCCTGCTTAAGGTTTCCTTGTCTTGTTTCTGCTAATTGAAGAGCTTTATGTTTTAGGTCAGCCTCAACGAAATCAGCGAAAGCATCAGCAAGCTTTGTAAGTTCACTTTCTAATTGATCTTGCTTGAAGTTTAAAGTTCCCAATTCCGAGTGAACTCTACCCATATCAGAGGCAATCGATCTTAAGGCATTATTTATAATGCTCAAGTCAGCGTATGAAATAGCTTGATTTGACATATTTAATTATTTTTTGTTAGTAAGAGATGAACGGGATATCTAGGGTTGTTTTTGCTAAATTCAACTTGAATACCCTTGTGGAGATTTATTGCATTTGCACGATCTGAGTTTTCATATCCATCAGAGATCCAAAACCACGAGCCACTACCTATGGCATTAAAAACGCTATTAATTCTCGCTGGGTAATATTGTCCGTCTCGATAAAAACCTTTTCCGGCCTCTGAATTTTCATCATAAAGAGATTTTATTTCTTCAAATGATGGAAGTCTCCAATATTCACTTTTATTGTCATCGATAAAATTCATTGCCTCAAAATAATTGAAATCTCTATCAGGAGCTATGAACCAGAGGCGATTATTGACCTTGTCGAAAATAGTTTCATTAGAATACTTTATGTAATCACCATAATCAACACCGACATCTTGTATTTCTTCTGATGAATTTTCGGAAATATTCTTTTCAACGGTATCAACTTCGGCACCTGTTGCAGATAGGTTAGATTGATCACTGGTAACATTTTTTGCTGCCAATGAGCTTGAATCTGTTGAACTTAAAGTCGATTCTTCATCAGATGAATATTTCTTAATTGACATAACTACAATAACTAACATAAATACTATTCCAATAACAACAAGCAAGGAGTTGTTATTAGTTTTAGGTTTAGTTGAATTGCTAAAATTAAAATCAGTCATTACATCACATTTTAGTAGCACTACCATCCTCTCGAATCAAAATCATCTTGTCTTTATAAACTTCAACCATAGCATAAGAATTGTGAATTGCAAGTGTTCTTGCTTTTTCAAAATCTGCTGCCATAACTTCAGATGTTTTGTAGTGATTGATGATCAAATTACCGCTTAAGTCAATTGTGTGAACCTCGTATGGATGACCCAAGAAACATTTACTTACGATGCCAAGCGGAAGCGATACTAGGCTTGCCGTACCAAACTCTTCTTGAATTTCTTTAAGCAGATCTTCCATGCCCTTAGTGTCTGTATGATTTTTTGCATCAATCTTACTTATCAAATCCATATATTTTTTTGACCGTTGTTTTAACAAATCACGATCACTTAAAAAGCCGGTAGTTGCATTATTCTTGCGATTAAAATCTATATTATTCTGTTCGTCGTTAAGAAGAATTCTAGCCATTTTGAAAGCATTAATTTTAGAGAATTGCTAAAGTACAAAATATCTTTCACTTCTATATATTTCTAAACATTTTATCCCAAGGAAACAACCACAAATTCCCTCACGAAACTTCTCCCCAATCTTGTCTCATCAAAAGGCAAGATTCAGGAATCAACCACACAATAATAGCTTTTTTACCACATTCTCAGGAATGGTGGAGATATAAATGTATTTTTATTTGATTTTATTTACTTTTACTCCACGATTCTTTATAAGCTGAATATATCAAATCATATCCTCATTTCATGATTCCACAAGAATACTCCACGCACGAAATTTTAAATTTGCTTCGGAAAGGTATAGATAAGACCACAGAAACAACTTGGCTATATCTATACGATTTAGTTAAAGCTAAAAATCCTCAAATAGAAACTTTCAAACAATATAATGAGGCAAAAAAGGTCATTGATTTTCTCGAATGGTTAAATGGTGAACCTATAGAAATCTCAGGGACCAAAACAGAATCAGAATGAATAGAGACTTGAGTCTTGAAAATGAGATGGATTCTAGAACAATATGCTAAATAAGGTCTTCTGCTATTTTTAAAGATGTTCTGTCTCAATAACATTACAGAATCTTGTTTTCATTTTATTTTCACTATATTAGCTATCAAATTATGTAACTCTCATGACATTGATAATTACACCTGATATGACGCCGGAAGACATTCACAGACATGCTCGTGAAATGCGTAAAAATTTGAAGTACGACTTCAAAAATTTGTGTGGGACAATTTCCATATCTGAAAATCCATTGACTATTCAAAAAAACATGCGAAATGAATGGGAGTGAATTCGTCTTTGATACCAACATTTTTCTATATGTGCAATCAGGACGACAAGATTTGATTCGTATTTTTAATGAGTCAAGTGTTTTTATTAGTGTTATTACAGAGCTAGAATTACTAGGATTTAAGGGGTTAAATAATGATGCCGAGGAAGAACTTAGAAAATGTTTACGAAGCTGCTTTATAGTCGACATTGAAAATCCAATAAAAGAAATAGCAATTGACATAAGGAAAAAATACAGCATGAAATTACCAGATGCGGTAATTGCTGCGACAGCAATTCATCTTCAACTTCCTCTTATTACGGCTGACACTGATTTTGAAAAGATTGATAACCTGATGCTTTACTTATACAAAGCGGACTAAATCAAAAAAAATCTCATTCCGCTTCTGTCGCTGAGCCTGTCGAATGGGCGGTCCCTGAGCCTGTCGAATGGGCGGTCCCTGAGCTTGTCGAATGGGCTCTTTCTGAAACCATCTCGCTCTAAAAACTCCTCAACCCCAGCAAGCCCTTTTTAGAATGAGAATGACAAACAGAATCAGAATGAATAGAGATTGGAGTCTAGAGTTTCCAGATCGAGTTTAAGAATGAGAATGACAAACAGAATCAGTATGAATAGAGACTTGAGTGGCGTGTGCGAGATGAAATTAAACACTCCTCAATGCTGATAACACCGACCGTTCGGACTTTTAGTCATGCGCTTGCAGCGCTCTCCTGACTTGGTAATACCAGAACATTGAACCGCTGTGCTACTCCCCGATTTATTTTGACTTTGACCTGAACTATTACTGGACTTCTTATACCAATTCCAACAAGAAACACATTGCTGCTGCTCTATCGCATTTTCAAGACTATCAGGTAAACTTGGATAAAAGTTTATTCCCGTTAAATGCTCAACGCTATCAATAGAGACAACAAAATTCTGTAAGCCCAAACTTGACGACTGGTTGGGTAAAACAAATCCTATCCCCTTCACACCAGGCTCACGATAATCCAAAATCACTTTGTAATAATAATTGGGTACACTCACCTTGTTTGCGCCAATGGTACTCAAACCTGCTGTCAAAACAGGACCAGTTACCACATAAATTGATTCGTTGTCAATCGCCCATGTTCTAACACACTCCTCTAAACTCTTCCATATACCCCTATTAAAGCCAGGCAACTGAGGACTCATATTGCTGTAATAAAAACTCTCCACCATCGCAACATCAGACCACCCCATGTCAGAAGCCGGTGCCAAATGACCACGATCATACCCTGAGTTTTTGTAATCCGAATCTGTAGCTGTTCCAGATGAAACCAATGGATCAGTAATGAACCTATCGGTGCGCTCGTATAGTTTATTCGTCTCTACTCCAGTCAACTCATAAGCCACCCAACTCGCTTGTTCATGCGCCTCATTATACAACAATGAATAACCGAAATGATGAATAATGCGGTCCGAACTTTTTACTGCCGGTAACTCATAACGAGTAGAATCGATTTTCAAATTGCTAGTAATAACGGAAGCTCTTTCATCCACCAATGGCGTCTCTGAATTTCTTTCTGTGGTATGATTGTCCGATCCCTTACGACTCCATTGAACGCAAAAAAATGCGACACAGCAAAAAAGAACTATAACAAGTAATTTCTTCCCCATTAATTTCAGCTTTTGGCCATGCGATTAGAAAATTATTTTAACTCTGCAATATTAAGCCATCTCATCTTCAAAACGGAACTATCTTATAGACAACCTTATCCGGGAACTTGAAGTGCAACTCATCCACTATGAGCAACATCACATCAATCAAATCGCCATCGCTTTTCAAGTTCGATTTTATGATGCATCCTATCTGGGCATAAAATTCAAATTGACTGCTGTAGCTCATATTCCGACGGAAAATATGCCTCAATTGAAATACAAGCCAACTCAATGCTCCTACATGCGCGGTGCAAATAACAATATCGTCTTCAGAAGCTCTGTAATCTTTTTTATCTGTTATAATTAAACCTGTTCCCGCAAATGGAAAATGTTTGCTCGGGAATTTACCCTTCGAAATCTGCCACTTCAAATTATCTATGTTTTCTTTCAGTTTATTCATGAACTTGTTTGTTTGTTGTTATTGTTTTTAAGACCTTTCATTATTACATAACCATGGAGAATAGTGAACTCTAATGATTTCTTGTCGAAGCGATTCATCGTAGTTAGAAGAAATATAGTTAGAAAATATCCGGCTGACTCCTACCGCCGAACGATGAACAAACAAGTGATATCGAGAATATTCTTTTTGTTTTTCTTCTGTGATTTTGTAACACGAAAAAACCCAATAGTCATCCTCATTCACTTTCATACTTGCCAGAAACTCCGCTTGATACAAGCCGCTAAAAGCAGTCATCCATTTGCCCAATTGCTCAATGCTTACCGGACATTTCGGAGCACTTTCATCCTCGGCAAGTTGATACTGCGGCAAGTCAGGGAACTTTGTGGCTGAGAAATGCAGTTCCTTTTCTAAATCAGGATTAGATCGCGCCGCATAGCTTGCCACCGCCTCCCAAAAAGAAGAAAGATTTGATAAAAACGACAAGGTTTTTACTCTCTTGTGAAGTTCTTCAATCATTTGCAATTGTGCTGCCGAAGGAACAATATCCTTCGGCAGGCAATAACACAAAAACGAAATCAAATACACACTAGACAATACATATCTTTCATCTTCCTCCAATGCCAGTAATAAGGCATAATCGAGCGTAAGTGCTGCATTTACCGGTGTCTCCTCTAGCAAAGGAACATAGTCGTCAAACAAAGAACTCGACATCATACGCTCGTGAAAAATGGGGTAACTCGACCACTCTACACGCGCTCTAAAAAAAGAACGCAGTAGTTCTAAACTTGGCTCCTGAGTAAGAATTGGAATTAAATCCTTGGCTGGAGCTCTATTCATTTTTGGTTCTCGCTGTAGCATAGTTAAATGGGATTAAAATTCATCATCAATAAATTCTTCTTCTTTTTGCGACTTCGCATTCATTACACTCTCTTCTATATCTTGTATATCATAGAGGTATTTTTCTATTCTAAATGATCTGGAAGTCACTCTTTGCATCCACAAGGAAGCTCGTCTTTGCAAATTGCTTTGATTGCCCCTACCCGTTTCCAAGCGCTTGGATAAATCGGTGGCTACATTCAGCGCGGCATTCATGTTTTCTCCAATTTCGTCTGTATAGGCATTCACCAAGTCTGTAATAAGATGCTGCAGATACTCGCGCTCTTCTATTCCCTTTTTTCTTAACTCCTCTCCATAAATATCGAAGGCTATCAAACGCATATTTTCTCGAGATACAGGAATGGACAATAATTTCCACAAACGTTCCATTGATCCATACATCTTTTGGTTGTGATTTTCAAAATACTCAAACGCATTTCGTTTGATAATTTCAAAATGGGAAACAAAATAGCTTTGCTTGAAAATTGACTTTGACCTTTGGCCAAGTAGCATCCCATTGGTGCATCGATCTCTATAAAAACCTAGTTCAATATGCAATGAATTGTTGTCGCGTAAATAATTCGACACACGAATAAAAGGCCGATACTTATCCTGGAACTTTGGGACAATCCATGGCGCACCTACCAAAGAATTCGACGCACTGAAATCTCTCCGAGTATAAGGCGGCTCTGCAAGAAAATTGTAACTATCATTCCTTCTAATGGATGCATATTGAAAACCATTGCCGTCTAATATGAACGTGGTATCCTCTGATATAAGGTCAACAACATAATCGGTGGTGTTTTGATTCAAAAACTCTCTGTGCACTTGTGGAGTGACACCGAAGAGTCTTTCAAAAATTGCAACTCCTAATTCATAGGCGTCCTTGTGCTCTACCAAAAGAAAATTGTCGCGAACTATACTAATACCATTATTCGTGGATAAGTTGACAATGACTTTTCGGTCTTTATAATAACGCATCAACTGATGGTTTTGTGGGTCGGTAAATAGAACCGGTGTTTCACTCACCTTAAAAAAGTATCTCAACTCCACTGGAGCTTTTGAGATGAAAATTGGGTTGTTAATCATATTTGTTGTATTTAATGTTGATATAGGCATCATTTTCACGACACAAACAAAAAACATCATTCCGTTTTTAACATACGGTTAGAAAATTTGTTTATATATTTGAAAAAAAAAAATGATGTCCGATAGCAGAACTCGCCCAGAATCTAAACTCAACTTGAGTAA
>CALRZB010000129.1:0-7788 GCA_943372555.1 Chryseobacterium gleum
GTAGCTTTGCGCACTCCTATGAATATTACACCAAATCCTTTCACGGATATTCTTATCGTCGATCTTATTGAGGCCGACAACTTTCCTGTGGATTTAATCATACTAGACACCAACGAAAAAGAGGTCTACAGAAATAGGATTTTCACAACCAAAAAAATCATCGACGTTTCAAACGTAAAAGAAGGCACCTACCGCATCACCATGCTAGACGAAGGACAGCTGCTCTACGAGGGCATTTTCTCGAAAGTATGATAGTTTGGTAGTTTGGTAGTTTGGTAGTTTGGTAGTTTGGTAGTTTGGTAGTTTGGTAGTTTGGTAGTTTGGTAGTTTGGTAGTTTGGAGGAAGCTATAAATTTAAGAAAAACATTTGTGTCCACTTGGGTGCACTTGTGTTCATTTGGTTTAACTATCACACTACCACACTAACTTCGTTTCGATATTTTATTATTCGAAATCGCTCTTTGCAGATTGCATTTGTGGCGGTCTACTGATGGGTCGCGTAATGCCAAGTGTTTTGTTGAACGGCCTTGCACGCGCTTGCGCCACATGCGGAAACTGGAGGCTTTCATTTCCTTACGCATGATCGCTATTACCTCAGCTTCACTTACACCAAATTGCATTTGTATGGCATCAAATGGAGTCCTATCCTCCCACGCCATTTCTATGATTCTATCAATTTCTTGCTCCGTCATGTGTTAAAAACAACGGGGGAAGAAAATTGTTTAAATCCCACACTGTCTAACTGTCTCACCGCCACACTGTCTCACTTATTTATTCGACCCCACGACCCCACCACCAAGCGAACATTCTCTCCATTCTCAGTTTGCAACAGATATACACCCGATGCTAAATGAGAGAAGTCTTTCGCAGTTGTACCGGTTGTTTATGTGCTAATATAATTTTTTCAAAAAGGAAAAAATATTCAAGGATAGGAGACGGCCGAGAATATGTAAATAGAACATGATTAAAATAGGGAAGACTACGAGAATAAGCTTGTTGAATTCGAAGGCTTCTGCATATTCGAAATGAAGCGCATGTTGAACAGCTCGAGTTAACCCGCATCCAAAACATTCAAAATCAAAAAACACTTTTGATGGACAAATGGATTGGCCCTGATCAAAATGATTCGCAGGTAAGAAAAATAAATAAATAGGTAGGGCTAACCAAATAGTTAGCCCTAAATACTTAATAAACTGCTTTATTTTTTTTCTATTTGTTTCCAAGGACAACAACCAATGCATGGATTACACCAGGGATACCGCAGAGTAAAGTTAGAATTAGGTTTACGGTACATCTAGACGTCCAATTGCCTTCATAAAGATATACAGCAAGTGGTGGAATAAAGATTGCAAGGAGTATTAACAGGCCTTGACTGGGCTCCATTCCGAAGAAAGAAGAAGAGTTTTCATTTGATTCTTGCGCGGCTTTTTCAGCTCTAGTCGCATTAACCGAGCGACTCAAAGGCGAAGTATTTGAAGAAGCTTTTAATTCCTGTTTAGGTTGATTTTGCTTCTGTTGTTTCTTATTAGCCGGTGCAGTGAATTGTTCTTGAGTAACAGTTGCTGGAGCCGTTTCAATAGTAAGATCTAAGCTCTTCTCTTCGATTGGAGCAGCAGTCATTACGTGTTCTTCAGAAGGAAGAGATGTAATCTGTTTCTCTTCTATTTTGATTTCACCAGACCCAGTTGTTTTTTGAGTCTTATGGTGCCATTCTACATGATAACCAGACATGTAATGTCTTTTTTCAACTGTGCAAGAAGAATAGATAATAGCAATTAGAGCTACTAGGAATAATTTGTTTTTTTTCATATTGAATAAGTTAAATTCGGGAGGCAATGTACGTAAATTTCCTATGAAATAAGTATTATTTGGAGTAAGTATAAGTCAGGGCAAAGCTGACCTTTCCGTTTGTGTCAAAGTGAGTAATTTCCACATCACGCCCATATTTATCTTTTACAACCGTATAGCCAAGTATTAGATCTTTTTTTCTTGGTCTTTTCCATTGATCGACGCGTTTATTATGTCGAACACCATAAGATTTGATAATGGTGAATTGCCCGTTGTACGTGGTGTCTAAGAGGCTGTAACCAATTCCATCGTTTTCATCACTAGAGAAATAATTCTGGTAGTACCAGCATTCTAAGCTATTCTTTTTTTCAATCCAATGAGCTTCGTGATGATCCCGTAATGTTGAATCTCGATTGAAGGTTTTACTCATTAAACCACGACCTTTCGAATCATATGTTGATATTCCATATCCTTCGAAAACTCCTGCAATTCTTTGAACGTATTTTATCTGACGAAATTGATCATCATAGTACCTTTCAAATTCACTAGAGTTTAATGTGTCAGGATAAAATTTGTAACTAGATAAAGTAGCATAAGGAGTTTGATCTTTGAAAATTTGATGATTTTCATACACTCGAAGACTTCCTCGATCTTCAACGTGTTCAATTATTACAATGGGTCTGTCAAGGGAATCATATTCATAGGAGTATGTTTTCACCGCTTGTTTCTCTTTGTTTTGGTAGTGGACATTTGAGCGTATAAGATGATTGCTGAAATAACGAATGGTGTCGTAGTACATCATCTCTGTATCTTGATCATTGTATACGGAATAGCCTATTTCAGTGGAATCTGTATATTCTTTTGTTTCCGTGAAATATACTTTACATAGGTAGTATACAAGTTTGGATGTCTCCGGAAACAAATAGGTGCTGAAATACACTTCTCTTTCATTGAAAGGCGGCAATTCATATCGGTGACACCATGAGGAACTTATGTCATTCCTAGTGGATCGAATCAATTGGCCGTCTCTAGAATAAACTGAAATAGTAGTTGTGCTATCCGACCATTCGGTTTCCGATTTGAACTGGATATCTTGTTTGAAGACTTCTTTTCCTTTCCAATAGTGGGTAACGATTTCATACCGAGCAGATATAGTGTCTCCTGAAAAATCCACCGAAGAAACCGTGACAATACTATCCGCTGTTTGAGCGGATTAAACGTTCGAGAACAAAAGCAACGTTAGTATAATATGGAGTGTTTTTCGTGTCACTAACGTTTTGCAGCTGCTCGAAGGTGGGTTATTAGAAGCACTTCAGTTTCAAGTTTGCACAAAAATTAATTAGATGCACAAATGTTTAACAAAACCACAACCGCCCTACTTGCGTGCAGGTGCGGTTATGGGTTGGTTTTAATAAATCAAATTTTGTAATATAATTATCTTATCAATCATATTATCGTAGTCGACGAAGTATGTTTTTAAAGCAGCATTATCTACCTTGTTTTTATGAAATTTAAATTAGGTCCAAAACCGGTTGGGAAATCGAGATTAGAAACACCGTTTTTTTTAGACCAATAGGACCATGTAGAAGTTTCGTAACCTAACTTATCTTTGTATTTTATAAAAACCTGGTCCTCATCAGAAGTCCATGTAAAACTAAAGGAGCCCAGATTCATATAATCACTCGTGATATATAAATTACCTGTTCCATTATCCTTCAAGGATACCCAATCACTGCCGCTCGTAGATTCATACATTCCGGCTAGTGATTTGTCAAAAGTTTGCGCACTCGCAAACCCAAACGTAAACAACACATTCGCTAAAATCATTAAATTTTTCATTTTAATATTTTTTAAATTTTTGCTCTTACTCTTTTCGTTTTTCAGATTTCTCGCTGTTTTTTAAGTGGTTTTCTTGACTCCACTAAAATGTTTCCGATGAATTGAACTATCAGCTATTTCAACCTCCAAACAAAATAAACTCCGTTAAGACTTCTATAACTTGTGCTAATGAGTGTTTTAGTTTTAGAGTCATAAACAAAACTGTCTTTAATTGGATCTGGATATATTTCCTTATCCGCACAATTACAAATTATTGAGATTTTGCTCCCACTTAAAGTTGCCTTGCCGGGACACTTATCAATATATGTCTTCCCATTTATTTCGCTCGTAATAATATACGTTACCTGGTTTTTTGAAGTGAAAAATAATTCTGTGGTGCTAGGGAATTCATCCTCTTGTAGGAATGTTTTGTTTGTCAGATCTAAATCTGTTTGGGCGTTTACTGATCCAAATGTTGACAACATCGTTGCCATTAATAATAACTTTTTCATCTGTTTTAAGTTTAAATTTTTTCCGACACTTATAAATTTTCGGAATACTCCTTGTTTTCAGAGTGGGTTTCATTTCTCCACTTTTTTCTCTGTCATTTTAGTTTATCAGCCTTCCTTTAGCCGCTTTTTGGTTTAGCTTGCATAGAACACAAATATAACGTTTATATCTCGCGTCTTGACTTTTAATTCTATCCCTTGAATGTGAGTTAGATTATTTGATCGAACGCATTATGCCATAGCTGGCATAGAAAAACAAAAGACCTACTGATAGACTGGATAAAATATATATGCCCAAATCAAATTCTATAATGGTAAATATAAATTGAATTCCGGCCATTATGAGCAGAGCAAATATCGAAAATGCTCTAACAAATAATGTAGTTCTTTTATGCTTGAAATTGACGGCAAGAATACCAAATAATGGAAACAAGATACTCGTAAATCCTATGAATGCAACAATGGTTGAATTCTCTAGACTTGTTTCCTCAAGAATAAAATAGTTGATTACAATCGCGATAGTAACTGATAAAATGGCCCTGAACGCATTAACTTTCATTAATGTCATAAATCTGCGGTCTGTTAAAGTTTGGTGCGTCAAAAATAGGCCTGATTACAACGCAAGAATGTTAATTTTCATTATTTAATAGATGCTTAATATCAACTTTTTACATACGCCCTGGGCAGAATTCATTAACTTTCGACTCTAACTGTCAAAGTACCAACCAAAGAATTTGTCTTTTGTATGGTTGGGTTCGCGACTTTGACAATGGTGATTTTGTGAATCAAATTAATCCATTTTAATAATCGTTTGTATTAGATTTTCCTTCGCAGAGTAAATCGAAATCTGATAAACTCCTGCAGATAAATTATCAAGTGAAATTTGATGCGCAATCGAATTTACCTTGCCGGTAAGCACAATCTTTCCAGTGCAATCTGTGACGTTGTAGATAGAACCAATCTCATTGCTGTGCACAGCAATAGTTATAGTATTTACAGCTGGATTTGGATAGACAACGAATGAATTTTTATCTAGATTCTCAACGCCCACAGCTGTATAAGCAGGGCTTGTAGATACACATCCAAATTCATTCATCACAGTTACAGTGTATGGACCAGATGCATCGATCACTTGATTTTGATTGTTGCCATTTTTAATAGGTTGATCAAATAAGTACCACTGATAAGATGTCCCCTCGCTAGCAATCAGTTCATCGCCTATCTGTGTGATCGTTACTACAGGATTTGGATTTACGTTAACATAGTAATCGCTTGTTGCCGAACAAAGAGGATTTGAAACTGTGTTTTGAATGAAATACGAACCAAAAGTATTAGGGAATATGAACTCGATTTCCTCAGAAACTAGTTCGCTGTTTACTGTCCATTGAGATGTTTCGATGTATTCGTAATCCCAACCGAATGTTTGTTCGGCACCTTCGCAAGTCTCGAATGAATCTATGATTTGGGGCATTTGTGCGCAATCGTATATTGTATGGAATGTTGTGTTAGTTACTATTGGAGGGTTTTCATCGAAGTAAATCGAAGCTGTATTTTCTATCACGTCTCCAAACGCCAAAGTTGGCAAAGGCTTTATTCTATATATCACATATCCTTGCGAACCCGGCTCGTCCGTAGTGCTATCTGGCAACATGATATTGGCAAAAGTGAATGTGACATGACCATCAGGTTGAACCAATGTGCTGTATGAATGAGAAGCTGTAATTGGATGGAATGTACTCAAATCCAATTTTGATATATCGATTTGATCTTCGATGTCGACATTGAATGCAGGGGCGTTTCCAGTGTTTTGGAATCTAATTTTATATTCAATTTCAGTATCCGCAAGTATGAAGTGAGGTTCTGCATATCCTGCCGGAATAGCCTGCTTGTCATTCGGGTCATAAGCACAACTTACAAGATTAGAAGAAGCCCAATCATTCGAATAGAAAAGCACATCTGTATTGTCCACCAATTGTAATGCGTAAGTGAAATTGAAGTATTGTCCAACATAAGCAACGCCAGGACCGTTGATGTGCAACATATACTGAGCCGAAGTTCCAGGAGCTTGATCAACAATTTCCCAGGTCGCTGAAGTACCTGTTGCAGAAGTATATGGAATAGCATAAGATAGGTTGGCAACGGTTAGAATCGGATCAAAGTTGATTGTGAAGTTTCCTGAGAAATTTGTTGTCCCCGTATTTTGAATCCACACACCGATATTGACACCGTTGTTGCATTGAATTACAGAAGGCCAGCTGGAATTGTTGCCGCTTATTTGCGCTGTTGCCCCGCTTACAGGAACAAGCGCTATGTTAAGACCAGTGCAAGTGGGTAGTGTCACTGTCAATGCAGCTCCGTATGACATTGTCCAAGTATTGGACGGATCTACGTAGCTTACGTGATAAACAGCCGACGGCAATTCAGGGATTACAAATTCACCTTCTGAATTCGGGTAAATCATAATGTCAAGTTCTTCAACATAAACATATCCAAGCACCCCGATAGATGGCTCTGATATTGGCCAAGTGCTATATAGGTTATCTCCATTCACATCATGAAATACATGGCCTGTCAGATCATTTCCAAAAACACAACTACCATCGTCACAAGTTGCATAGGCGAGGTAATTGCAAGCCCCTGGATCAGTGCATCCATTATAGCCACAAGAACCGTTATTAATGAGAGCCTCTGGATCAAAGTTGCAAGAAGCTGAATTGGTACAACCACAAATACCCGCTTGGGTTTCGTTGCCTAGAACAGCTACTATCGATATTGGAACAGTGGAGGTCCACTGTGTCATCAGATGAATATAATAATTTGTGTTAGGTTGGATAGTAATGAAATCTGCTAAGTCAAAACAGTTTGCATTTGTACCGCAATACACTTGTTCTGTAGCGGAACAATCGGTAGATGATGCGAGAATTTCAATGGCCATATTTTGACTAATAGAGCCTGGTGTATAACCGGAATATGCTCCCACTTGAAGATGTGTGAAATCTCCCGAATTGATTACATACCATCCACTTTGATAAAAAGTCATATTAGAACATGAAGGTGTAGCAAATTCAAGGTTGCAAAGCGTATCTTGAAGTACTAAACCATTTTCAAGAGTTTGCGCATTTTCGCATGAGTTGTTGGTTGTGCCGGCTATTGAAATTTCGAAATCTGCATTGGCTTGACATCCGTTAGCATCAATAGCGGTAACTTGGTAGATGCCTGATTGATCGAAACAGCCATAGGCATTTCCTGAAAGAATCGAACCATCACTTACTAGATATTGATAAGGACCCGTACCTCCTGAAGTTTGCATTACTACGCACGCTTGATCGCCGCACTGATTGTTTTGTACGGTCGCAACCGTATTTATAGGATTTGGATAGGAAAATGATGTACTACAGTATTGTCCTGTTCCAATAGGGCTGCCCATATTATCGTAAGCAACCATGGTCAAGCAAACGATAGTCAGCTCTTCGCTACCTGTATAGGTGAAAGGAGGAATCGTTGTAAATGTGTTTGTATTGCCCGCGGTCATATACTCTGCAGGCATGATTGTGTTACCCTCACCATCAAGAACACTCGCTTGCCAATTGTAGGCTACTGATGCCACATTAGGACAAAGCCCTGTTGCATATCCGAAGAAGTCAAGAGGGTCATTAGCACAAACATTCGCGTT
>CALRZB010000130.1:0-7749 GCA_943372555.1 Chryseobacterium gleum
ACAATGATCCGAAAATTAACGACGATGATTTTACACCAACGGGGAAATATCAATGGACAGCAGATCGCTACCGTGTGAAGTTGGATCATACAATCGATGCACTTCTGTTAATGGATTCTAAGTTTCCAGATATTTTAGGGTTGTGTGAAATTGAGAATAGAAGAGTTCTTGAAGATTTGCTTTCTATGGATCGAATCAAGGCTGCGGGCTATTCAATCATTCATCAAGATAGTCCTGATGAAAGAGGAATTGATGTAGCTTTATTATATAAGAAAGATCTTTTCAAGGTTGAGAAATCAACTTTTTATAAAGTTACTCTTCCTTCAGTGGAAGATCCAAACACAAGAGATATTCTTTATGTGAAGGGAAAATCAAATGGCGAGGATCTTCACATTTTCGTAAATCACTGGCCTAGTCGTTCTGGTGGTCAGGAAAAATCTGAGGTGAATAGAATCACTGCGGCGAGTATTTTGAAATCGAAGATTGATTCTATTCTTTCTAAAGATGCGAATGCTAAAGTTTTGTGCATGGGAGATTTCAATGATCATCCAGATAATAAAAGTATCACTGAGACTTTGGGTGCGCGTGGTGACAGAACTGGATCGATGTTTAATTTGATGGCATCGATGCATGGCAATGGAAGTGGCTCTTATTGGTACAAAGGCGAATGGGGAGCGCTTGATCAAATGATGGTATCGTTCAACTGGATTGATTCGAACAAAGGATGGACAGTTAATGAAACAGGTTCTGCGCGTTTTGTAAAGGTTGATGTATTGATGTTTAAGGATAATCAAGGAGTAGCTCGTCCTAATCGCACTTATGTTGGAGATGATTACAAGGGGGGGTATAGTGATCACTTACCGGCGGTAGTGAACTTCGTTTGGAAGTAATAGATAGAGCCAAAGCAATTACGAAATACTAGAAAAAGAAAAAGCCCTCGAAGAGGGCTTTTTAATTTCAATCGTCAGTCGATTAGTTAGAAGATGCTGGAGCAGCAGCTTTCTTCGCTGGAGCTTTCTTAGCAGCTTTCTTAGGAGCAGCTTTTTTAGCAACTTTCTTAGCAGCAACTTTCTTAGGAGCAGCTTTTTTAGCAACAGCTTTTTTCGCTGGAGCTTTTTTAGCAACTTTCTTAGGAGCTACTTTCTTAGCTACTTTTTTAGCAACTTTCTTAGCAGCAGCTTTCTTAGGAGCAGCTTTCTTAGCAACAGCTTTCTTCGCTGGAGCTTTTTTAGCAGCTTTCTTAGGAGCAGCTTTTTTAGCAGCTTTCTTTGCAGGAGCTTTCTTAGCTGCCTTCTTAGCAGCTTTTGGAGCTGCCGCTGATTTTGACTTTGTTTTCATTTTAGTAACGGTTGATTTGTTTTCTAAATTTTTATGTCTGTTTTTCGAGATGCTTTTACGCAGCTCAAAAGTTTTAGTTCTAAAAAAACAATGCGTGCATTTTCACTTTTCCGTCACTCCGCATTTCAAAAGTTGGTGCCGGAATTTTGATGAAGCTTAAAATTCGTGCTGTGGTCTTCATCCATTTTCTCGGCCACTTTATCTTATTCAAATCTGCATCAAATGATAAATAGAATTCACGCGTGCGTTGAAAATTATTAACACTATTCACAATGTTTTTTGCACTCGTCATTTCTGTCGCTCCATAACCAATTGCAATGTTCATCCACTTCGGGAAAGCCGCGTCAGACGCAAGAAACGACGATATGTTATATGATGCCCAATATGTTTGTCCGTTGTAGTCTTTCAAAAGTCGTTGTTGAAAATTACGACCTAATTGATCAGAATTGAACATTGCATAACCTGAATTTGTGAATGAAAATTTCATTGTGATGCGTTGTTCTTTCCAAAATTTTTCTTGTAACATGAAAAGAATTGTTCCTGATGAATTTGCAATTTGATCACCCCAAGAAAATCCCCACTGAGCACTTGTGCCATCTAAAATTTCTATTCCTGTCAAAAAAATAAGTCCAGCACTTCCTCCCAAAAAAAGAGAAGTGTTGTAGTTGAATCCGCAATACTGAAAAGATTCGAAACCGATTTTGCCGAGATGATATGAAGATGCAAAATGTCCTACTTTGTCCATTTGGAGCCATTCTCCGTTGTCGTTAAAAGAATGCAAAGGGCTTCTTGGATAATCAGCGTACCACAAATTATTTAATGCGTAGTAGCTCGAACCTAATCCGACGGCTGAGATAATTCCCAACTTTATTTTCCGAGACTTGAAATTGATTTCGCTTGTTTCGGTTTTTTGCGCACACACATTTTGATGCATGCAAAAAAGCATAGCAATTGTAAAAAGAAGGGTTGGAAGTTTTGACGTCAAACGAAACATGCTAATCAGGTGAAAGTATAAATATAGTAGAGAATGTTTAGAACCTTAAAAACAAATTGACGCTTCATAGAATGCTTTACTGCAAAAAAAAAAAGATTGTCGTACAAAAGTTGTAAATGTGAAAAGGCAATTGCTGAAGCGATTTGAATCACGTTATTTCGAATACTTTTAATTTGGGGCGTGCAGTTGAAGTGCTCTATTTCTCTTTTGCTGTCTCTATGCAGGACTAACTTGCCTGTTATCATTAATAATTTTGTATCTTCGAACTCAGAATCATTTTGGAAGAGAAGTAATCAGTTATGATAACTAGCTTGCGTTTACGAATATTTGGCTTTATTGCTCTGGTTTCTGTGGTAATAGGTTTGTCTGCCGCTGTGGTTTACAGTTCACACGCTGAGGCTGAAGCCTACACTGCTGGCGTCAGCGTTTCTACACGTCAAAAGGCAATCGCCTTTGAATTAGGTCAATCTCTTTTATTGAAATTACAAACAAGTCAAGGGCAAGATATCTCCGATAAAGATGTTCATGATTTTCAGATGCTGCTCGCCAAATGGGATGGAGCGCAAAAAGCATTGATCTATGGTGATGATATGTATGGGACACAATACGCACAATCACCAACGCTTCAAACTAAAGTGCAAGCGGCGTCTCCTTCTTTTGTCAGGGCATACGAGGCTACTGCAAGTTTGTTGTTAAACAAGAAGACATGGGATCAACAAACCATACTCGCGATAATTCCATTACTTGATGAGTTTGCTCTATCCATGAATGAAGTGACGAGTCAGCTTAATTTGGAAGCTTCGTCTGCTATGCAAACTAGGTTTTATTTTTTGGTGGTATTGGCGGTTGGAGGCTTTGGATTGTTGATGCTGGGTTATTTGCTTTTGCTTCGACCAATCTTGAGAAAAGGAGAAGAAGCAGAAGAAGTAAAAGAGCATATTTTTGAAGAGTTGGAGAAGGCTAAAGGTGCAAAATCTGAGTTCCTTTCAAATATGAGTCATGAGATGAGAACACCATTGAATGGTGTCATTGGAATGACAGAGCTTTTACAAAAAACAAAACTTGATGCTGAGCAATTTCAATATGTAAAAAGCGTAAAGACGAGTGCAATTCATTTGTTGGACATCATTAGCGATATTTTTGATCATTCGACTTTAGACGCGGGTAATTTTGAAATTGAGAAAAGTTCATTCTCATTAATGGAGTCGATTGAACAAGTAACAGATTTGATGAAGCCGCTCGCAGCTCAAAAGAGAATTGAACTTTTGACTGATATTGATTCTCATTTGCCCGACTTTATAGTTCAAGATGAAAGACGAATTCGACAGGTTTGCTTGCAGTTAATTGGCAATGCCATTAAGTGGACTGATTCGGGAGAAGTGGTTTTTAAGGTAGAATTGCTAAATACTGAATCAAGTTTCGTTCAATTGAAATTTAGTGTGAAGGATACCGGTGTTGGAATTAGTGAAGAAAGTCAAAGGCGTTTATTTACTTCGTTTGCACCAAATGAAAGCGATGCTGGAACACACAAAACAGGTCCAGGCCTTGGTTTGGCAATCGGCAAGCAATTGGTCGATAAGATGGGCGGACGCATTTGGGTGGAAAGTACACCAAACCTAGGAAGTGTCTTCAATTTTACCGTTGTAGCTGAAACCTCTGAAACATTCAAATTGGAGGATGTTTCAGAATTGAAAGGTCTGAAAGTTCTTATTGTCGATGATAATAAGACCAATCTTAAAATTTTAGTAAAGCAGCTTTCGGTTTGGGGTGTTCAGGCCATTCCATTCAATAGCCCAGATCTTGTTATCGAAATGATTGACAACTTGAACAAATTTGATTTGTGCATGATCGATCAAAAAATACCCCAAGTTAATGGAGTTACCTTGGCAGAAATAATTCGAGAAAAATATAATTCTATAGAATTACCGATTGTTTTGATGACCGCCGCAACGGGTCATTTGATTGAGAATTCTAAAGATTTGTACAATGCCTTGCTTGGGAAACCAGTCAAACAAAGTAAGTTGCTTGAGACGATATTACTCCTCACAAAAGGAAATATTTCTTCAGCAAATGTTACGATGGGAAATCATCAAGGTAATTTTAATAAAAATCATTTGAAAATTTTGATTGCCCACGATAATGATCTTACTCGCGCCGTGGCAGAGAAAAATTTGAGATTGTTGGGTCATGAATGCACCACAGTATGCACTGGTAAAGATGCAGTGGAAACCGCAGGCAATGGTAAATTTGACCTCCTTCTAGTCGATGCCGATTTGAAAGGTATGAACGGTATTGAAACTGTCAAGAGAATTCGAAAAATAAGTAATGTTAATTTAATGCCCGTTGTGATTGGGCTTTCGGATAAAGAAGGAAGGGAAAAAAAGAATCTTTTAGATTCAGGGATGGATGATCTTGTAACACGCTCTATGGAACTCGATGAAATCCAAGCAAAGATTGAACATTGGTTTGAAGAGTCTTAAAATTCTAATTGATATTTATTGAATCTAACCATTTGCGATACTTCTTCGCATATACCAAGTGTGCAGCGAAATTTGTAGTGAAATCATGAAAGCCTGTTGCCTTTGGTTGCGCACACATAAATAGGTATCCATGACTTTCAGCATGCAATACTGCATCTAGATATATTTCTTCTGTAAAAAATATAGGTCCTGGAGGAAGTCCTACAATTTTATATGTATCGTATGGTGAGTAGGCCCTATTTGCATCCAATTTTACACGGCTAACATTTTTCAAATTTGATGCAAATGTAATTGTTGGGTCAGCTTCCAGCCTCATTCCAATGCGAAGTCTGTTTAAGTATAGTCCTGCGATTTTTGGCGCCTCAGAATCCATTACAGTTTCCCCTTTCACAATGGAAGCCAATGTTGAAACTTCAGCAGGAGTGAGCCCAATTGCTTTTGCTGCAGACTTGTTTTCTTCGCTCCAATACTCATTGTATTTCGATTCCATCTTCGAAACAAACTCCTCTGGAGTAATAGTCCAGAAATATTCATATGTATTTGGGAAAATAAGCGAACTCGCAGAGAATTCATCTAATCCATATTTGGATAACAATTTAGGATCTGTCATAGCATTTAAAAATGAGATAGAATCAGCTCGGAGTTGTTTTCCTAGCTTACCAGCCATTTGATAAATTGTACGAACACCATCTACTTTCACCATTAATGGACTTTGATTTCCTGCTCTCAACATAGAAATAAAGTCGGATGCCTTCATTCCTTTTTGTACGATATATCTACCAGGTTTTGGTGACTTGAAGGATTTGATTTTGGTTGCCAACGATAGGTCATCTTCTGTTTTGATAATAGAATCAGCGATCATCTGCGCGATAAATCTTTCAAAGCTAATCTCATCCGTAAAATAGATGGCTTTTTTCGAACCTCTGAAATGGCCGATTTCCTTGTTAGCACTATAAAAAACGGACATCAATGCTATTGAAATCCCAATAATGACAAGGCCAATTACTATGATAGATTTTTTCATTTGACTTCAGAATCGAGTTGATATCGAATTGTCTTTTTATTTTTGAAATAGGAAATTCCTTTCGCTTGAAATTTGTTTTTTTCAAATAGTTTGATACTTGAAGTATTATCCAAATACACAATGCAATGAAGCGAATTTAAATGAAGCGTTTCAAACGCAAATTTACAGAATACCGAAATGGCTTGATGCGCAAATCCTCGCTTGCGATTCCTTTTCTCAGCGATTAATATGCCCATGCCCGCAGTTTTATCAATTGCATTGTACTCGAACACATCGAGCGCGCCAATTGGCTGGTCATCTCTTTTTGAACAAATTATCCATCTCATTTGATGATGAGAAAATAGGTTTCCACTTGTTCGAATAAATTCTTCAATATCTTCTTCGCTAAATGGACCTGGTGTGCCTGTGACTGGCCAAAATTCTGGATTGTTTTCCCACTCATGAATGATGCGAAAATCGCGCATAGACACTGGCCTTAAGTAAATATCCTCAGCTGTAATCATAACAGGATCGAGGTTAGTACTGATTGGTGGCAAGCAATACTAACGTGCACGCCTCTGTAGTGGTAATACCCTCTTGATTGGCTCTCAATGCAAAAGCGGGATTTTCTGTTCCAGGATTGAAAATGATCCTCTTCGGATGAAGTGAAAGAATATAGTCATACCATTCTTCCTGGTTATGTGGATTCAAATACAAGGTTACAGTATGTATTCCCTTTTCTGCAGGACGGTCATTTATAATAACTGAATTTCCGATAACGCCTGGTTTTACTCCTAAAGGAATTGTTTCAATCCCTTGATTAACAAGTTTTTCTGTTGCTTTGTAGCCGTATCGCTCAGGATTGGGACTTGCTCCAATTACAACAGTTTTCTTACTTTCCGAGGTATTCATTCCACAAATATCGGTGAAGGATTGATACAAAGGAATGCTTACCTTTGAACTGGACAAAATTTAAATCAATATCATGCTGCGTAGCGCTTTTTTCCTGCTTATTATGGCGGTCTTTGTGAGTTCTTGTTCGGTGAACAAGGACTTTATGTTTAAAACGGACATTGAGTATGTTTATGATATTCCTATGTTGGACTCAACAAACAAGGAGTTTAAGCTTTCACCGACGGATCTTCTGAATGTTGCTGTCTATACAAATGAAGGTGCCATAGTGTTTGAGGCAACATCTAGCCGCGAGAGAATGATGTTGACAAATGAGAGCACCGTTGCTTTCTTAGTCGAATCTGATGGTTATGTGGAGTTGCCAATTCTCGGTAGAGTTCTTGCTCAAGGATTGACAATACAAGAGTTTCAGCAATTTGTAGAAGAGAAATTTGAATCGCAATTTGTCAAGCCTTTTTGTATAACCAAAGTAGTTAACCGTCGAGTTCTTGTCTTCAATGGTCAAGGAGGTGTAGGAAAAGTAGTTCCTCTGGAAAATAATAATATTCGTTTGATAGAAGCGATCGCCCTTGCTGGAGGTTTGGGCCAACGCGCCAATGCTTCAAAAATTAAAGTCATTCGACAGGCTAAAGGAGATAATTTGGTTTATTACATCGATCTTTCTACAATCGAAGGTTTAGACATGGCTAACATGATTGTTCAAAATGGCGATTTGATTTATGTCGAGTCTACTAAGAATTTGGGATCAGAAGCGCTGAATGACGTAACTCCTGTTGTGACCCTAGTAACAAGCGTTTTGTTGCTTGTGACTATATTTAGTAGCTTATAGAATCTCAAAATTGGCCTTTGTGAAAATCGAAAAAACAAACTTCAAAGACCTACTAATAATTCAGCCTAATATTTTCGCTGATGAAAGAGGCTACTTTTTTGAATCATTTAATGAATCGAAATTCCGAGTGGATACAGGAATGAACCTCACATTTGTGCAAGACAACCAAAGCATGTCTTCTAAGGGTGTCTTA
>CALRZB010000131.1:0-7733 GCA_943372555.1 Chryseobacterium gleum
TGCTGCAATAAAAGTGATAAGGCCTGAAACCAATACCGATGTGCGCCATTTTGGCGAAGTATTGTTTAGTTCAAAGAAGAAGAATACAGATGCTGCCATCATAGCCATTGTGCCAATGAAGAACGTGAAAGCAACATAATTGTGGGGATCAATTGGTAAATGTTCCATTTGTGTTGTGGTTTGTTTGTTATGATTTGTTTCCTACTCTTTAGGCTTTTCGGAATCGCCTTGTTTTTAAACTGATATCAACTTCAGTCCATTAATAACAAGTATACGTCGTTTTTGTTTAACATAATTTGTATAAACATAATACTTTAGACATACTCAACATAAAAACGGAGCTATCCGGCTGAATGAGAATAAGAAAAATTGAGCCTAAATGGTGCAAATTGCGCTAGAAAGAGCTCAGGTAGAATACTAATGAGCTTGGATGATTCCGGATTTTTGAATTCTTTTTTTTTATTTGGTATTCTTGAAGCAGGGTCCCTGAGCGTAAGGAACGAAGTGACTGTAGTCGAAGGGCTACCCTCACGCCAAGACCCTCACCGCCGCATCACTAAACTCGAATTCGAAGGAGGAAGATTCGAGGTACTCGCCGTCCATTTCGCAGTGCGTTTTTTCTCCTTGTGTTTTGATGGTGATGTGGGTGGTTTGATGGTAGGAGATTTCGGGGTGGGAGATGGGTTGGCCTTTGTATAACTGCGGCACATGCTTGATATAATACCACACACTTACTTGACCGAGACATACTAATTGAAAATGCGGATCTCTCGGGTGTTTTTGTGGGGCGATGAATAGTCCTTTGCCGAAAGCGGCGCCGTTGCAAATGGCCAACATGAAATATGGTTGCGTTTTTTGTTGACCGTTGAACTCGATCGAAAATGGTATCGCTTTGTGATTTTTGAATGTGCGAAGTATGGCCAGGAAATACGAAAAACTGTGACCATATTTTTTTCTGTAATCATTTAAATTCTTGACCACATGTCCGCCGAAACCGATGTCTGCGATATTGATGAAAAACTGTTTTTTCTCCTGCGTTTTTAGATAAGGAACACGAACCTCCACTGGTGTCTGTTGCAGTATTTCTTTTGGACTTTTCGCATGCAATGGAGTAGAAGGGAAGTTGCGGATAAAATCGTTGCCGTTGCCATTGGGGAGAATAAATAGCGTGGGGTTTTCTCCTTCGATGGAACAAAGACCGTTCACTACTTCGTTGATTGTACCATCACCACCGAGGATGATAATGAGGTCTGCGTTGGACTTCGCCGTTTGCGCCAATTCAAACGCATGATTGGGATGTGTGGTTGTTAGAATAGTCACATTGAAGCTCTGTTCCAACTTACACGCCTCCACAAACGCCAAATGCTCCGCCTTAATCTTCTTCGCTCCATGTTTGATGCACGTGATGTTATTATAGCCAAACATATTGCTCATCGTATTCGACATTATATTTCTTTAGAATTGTGCGGTATTCAACTTGAAACGTTTTCTTATTGTGGTGTTCGTGCTGATTTGCGATATAATTTATGACTCTATCTATCTCATTAGGTTTTACAGAAAATGCACCGTAACCATCCTGCCAATAGAAGTTTTCGTATCCTTTTCCTTTTGATTTTATCCATTTGGAAGAATGCGATTTTAAATCTTCCATGAGTTTCATTAATGCAATTTTTCTTGAAAGCATGCACAAGATATGAATATGATCAGTGTATCCTCCAACTTTGATAACATGACAGCCGAGTTTGTTGCATATACCTCCGAGGTAACTATGCAGCTCAGCTTCGACTGGTGGATGTATCAGCGGCTGACGATATTTCGTGCTGAACACGATGTGCACATAATTTTTTACTAGTGATTGTCCCATGCTTAGTGTATTACGCCCTTTCAGGGCTTGAGGTTCGATCATCGGCCCTGAAGGGGCGAAAGTAAAAGACACACTCCGCATATCCTATGCGACTTTATGTTGCGATGATGGTGGTGATTGCGTTGCATGGGTAGGAGGGCTCTCGTGGATGGGCTGTATGCGTCGCCGGGTTCTCTAGATGCGCTACACCCATCCTGAGCATATCCCGCGTTTTCAGGGCTTCTAGATTGGTCCTGAGCCCCGAAGGGGTATCATATATTACGATAGGGTGTAGCCCTATCAAAACACACGCGCTGCATATGCCGCCAGACTTCGTCTGCTCACTATCTCTTTTCACTACCACACTACCTAGAACTGCCACCTCAACTGCACAGTAACATCTCCCTTTTTATTCCCATCAATCGCGGTGTTGCCGCTGGAGATTGTGTTGCGGTCTTCGTAAACCCATTGGGCGTAGCGGAGCCAGAGATCGACGCCTCTTGTAAGATCCCATTTCATCATCACGTATGCGCGACTTCCTTTACCGTAGTAACCTGGTATGCTGAATGCATATAGTACATCTGATTCATACGCGTATATGCGGGTGTCGTAATTCGGTGTGTTGAATAGGGCGTAGCGCACATTAAAACTCACTTTGCTGCCCAACCTTTTATATATAATATCTTGATACAACAAGAAGCCTGTGTTGCGGCCCGCGCCAACTTTCTCATAAATATTCCACTCGGCACGTGTACGCATTTGTATATCCGCATGCGGAGTGTAAACGGCATGAACTCGGAAGTTTTGCTGACGCTTTCCTACTGGATAATCTATTCCCTCTGTTGTACCCAAATCTTTCACACCATTGCGAACTCGATATCTGAAATAGATCTCCTGCTTGCGGTCGGGCTTGTAACTCAATTGTACCAAATAATCGGACGCATTGCTCGGCGCTTGCACTTGATATCGCAACCACGGATATTTAATCTGATCGCTATACGCGGAAAGAGTCCAGCCCTTGGCTATCAAGGCTTCTAAGCCGAGGAATAATCCTCGCTCATTCTGCGGCAACGTGCTCTCCGCAAATACATTCACATAATTATTCTGACTCTGATAGGAACCTGAAAAATGACGATGCACTGCTGAAAAAGATAGTCGCGGATTCAACGCAGCAACAACACCATTCACCGCCGCATAACCATTGTTCTGACTCCTCGAAACTTCTCCGAAGAAATTGAAATTGCGAAAAACTTTCTGATAATCTAAACCAAAATTCGAATTCTGATTGCCAGAGAATTTGTTGATTTGATACAACCCATTCGATGGAACAACAGGCACGGAAAGATTCATGTTCGTAGCAGTCATTCCCACGTGAAAGGTCCGCGTATTGTAGGATGCGTTGCCTATCATGATCTGCTCAGTCAATGTTCTGCGATTGTCTATTTCACTCTGCGTGCGGTGAAATCCACTGATCTGAATACTAGAAGCAAATTGAAAATCATCAACGATAAGTGTGTCTTCAAGTGAGTTGAGATTGGCATCCATTTTCTTCAATGAATACGCTCCCGTAATTTCAAATTTTCCCAACTTCACTGTAGTGGCAGCTCCACGCAAAAACAATCCTTCATTCACAGATGTATATGGTCGAAGTCCGTTGGCATTCTTTTTCACATTCATCACGAATGGGGATTTACCAAATCCAAGTCCGCTCCAAAAAGTGAGTCCTTGACCAAACTGCGCTTGAAAGTCCCCTACGGCAACGGTTTTGAGCCATCCCGTATTTCGAATAAATAAATGCGCACTCGCAAAGTCAGGACCTCTGCTCAATTGCTCACCAGCATCTTTTTCCATCGTCAAACCAATCGATACATTTTGTCGATAAGTGAAACGATAACGAGTAAACATGTAATCAGGTGAACCTAAAAAATTCGCAGGTTCGTTGTTCTCAACATCTGGAATATAGCCAGCTTGTTGTTGTGCTGTGCGACGGTAACGCAAGAACAAATCACTGCGCCCTTCTTTCATGAAATTTTTCCAAGTAAAATCAGAAAGCAATCCCGGTGAAGCAAGACTCACAAATGGCTGAATCATGCGAATGGTATTCATGTCGAATAGTCGAACGGCTTGCAATTCATAAATACTTTTTAGGGCACCGAATGTTTCAATGTGCTGCTGAAGTGCCAATATTTGTAGGTCGTTCAGAAGGTAGAGGTCTTGCAATTGTTCGACTGTTGCTTTATTCAAATCCAGCGGATGCTCGTAGAAAAAACTAAGGTCTTCAAACAATGTAGTGTAATCTACTTCCGTAGTTTCATCCACGGAAGAAGCAATTGCTTCGATGCGCTGCTCTATGATACTTTGCTTGATAAAATCCTGCTCGCCTTGTGCATTTCCATTCAAATAAAAACAGAACATCACCACAAAAAGCAGTAGTGATTTAACAGCATTTTTATTTGAAAAAATTGCACTCATTTTTTAAAAGCCATTGAGTGCATAGACCAAAGAAAGCTGCGGAGAAAATCCGAGAACAGAATGATACGATGTGGCAATATCTGCTCTGAAATATTTTGATTTATAACCAAAACCAAATGCAGTAAGTGTGGGATTAGAAGACACCCCAGCACGAATAACAATGGTTTCGAGAATGTTATATTCCAACGCACCGCTGCCAATTACTTTTTGCTCAGTGTCTTGTTGCACTTGTCCAATCAAAGAAACTTTATCCGAAAAAATATACGTTGCACCAGCGCGAATAATTGAAGGGTAGCGCGTATCTCGATATTCCGCTTGTTTTGCACGCGTAGGATTTTCGATGTGAGCAGCTAAGATGAGTTTATTATTCAACTTGTAAATAAAACCACCTTCCACTGAAAAAGCACTGCTAGAGCCATATTCAGCGATTCGCGTATTGTGAAAGTTGATTTGAACACCAATAGAGAATTTATCATTTAGAGGCAGGGCATAGGCTAAGCCTGATTTTGACTGACTGAAATCTGAGAATCCAAAACTTTGATACGAACCTGCAATAACGCCATTGCCCAATTTCCCGGCAACGCTGAGTCCTTTATCGCCCAATTCCTTCACCGCAAAACGATTCATGTAATAAACGCCCGCTTGAAATCCGGTGATATCTGTCAGTCCCGCTTGATTGTGAAAGGTCGACCACACGTCTCCAAGCGTCACGGTTGTTCCCGCAAGTCCTGAAGCGCGCGCCCCTTCGAAGGTCTGTGATGTCGCCGCAAGCGAGCACAGAAGCATTACAATAATGGTTAGTCTTTTGGCCAAGGCTTTTTTTATTGAGCCGTGAAAGTATGAAATAAATTCAAAAGGACTGCTCCTATATTTGCCACATGGAACCACAGCCCAAAGTCTCTTTTGAGAATACTGAAATTGCATTCAGCGGAAAAACCGACCGCGATCTGAAAAAAGCTTACTACCTTTTCAAATTGATCGGTAATCCGAGTCTAGTGAAAGTTGGCGATTTCTTAACCAACACGGCACTCAAACTTCACATACCAATCGGCTGGGCCATCAAATCGAATATCTTCAAACAGTTTTGCGGTGGTGAAGACATTCAAGAGTGCGAGCGAGCAACAAAAATTCTCGATCAAGGTCGCATTGGAACCATCCTCGATTATTCGGTTGAAGGCAAGGACAGCGAAAAAGATTTTGATGCAACAGCGGAAGAAACTTTGCGCACCATTCGCACAGCGAATAACAACACGCATATTCCATTCAGTGTATTCAAAGTGACAGGCATTGCGCGTTTTGAATTATTGGAAAAAGTAAATGCAAAAGATATTCTCACCGAAGCGGAAATCGCCGAATGGCAGCGTGTTCGCGGTCGTGTAGATATGATTTGCAACCTAGCATACGAGACAGGCACACCTATTTTCATCGATGCAGAAGATAGTTGGATTCAAGATGCAATAGATGGCTTGGTGAATGAGATGATGGAGAAGTACAACAAGAAAGATTTCATTGTGTACAACACCATCCAATTGTATCGTCACGATCGCCTTCAATTTTTGAAGGATAGTCACGCACATGCAAAGCAACATGGATACAAGCTTGGATTCAAATTGGTGCGCGGTGCATACATGGAAAAGGAGAGAGCGCGTGCAATAGAGAAAGGCTACCGCGATCCAATCCAGCCAAACAAAGAAGCATGTGATAAAGACTTCGACGCAGCGGTGGAATACTGTGTAGAAAATATCAACGATATCGCGATCTGCTGCGGTTCACACAATGAAACGAGCAGTGAGAAATTGGCAATACTATTAGATAAAATGGGTATAGCAAGAAACGATAAACGTGTGTTCTTCGCTCAACTGTACGGCATGAGCGATCACATTAGTTTCAACCTAGCCCACGCCAATTACAACGTAGCGAAATACGTTCCCTACGGTCCAATCAAAGAGGTAATTCCCTACCTCATTAGAAGAGCAAAAGAAAACACAAGTGTGAAAGGTCAAACGGGAAGGGAGCTGGCGCTTATTATGAAAGAGCTACGCCGCAGGCATTGAGGGTTGAGGTTTGATGGTTGACTTTTGATGGAATAGGTGGGCCATGGTTGGGACCACCCCCATTCGACAGGCTCAGGGCAGCGCTTCGACTCTGGTCGCTGCGCTCCCGACGCTCGAGGACCGGGCTCCGCCCGGTGTTGGGGGAGATTTAGGGATTGAATAAAAACACTTTGTGTTTTTATTCAATCCCTAAATCTTTTTTTAAAAACGCGCAACCGGTCCTCGAGCGGAGTGGAGAATTGATGAGCGTTTAGCGAGTCAATTCGGAACGAAGTCGAGAGGCTGGTCCCGACCGTGGACTGCGCTTTTCTTTCCCCTAACAGAGCGAAGTTCGGGTCCCTGAGCGTCGGGAGCGCAGCGACCAGAGTCGAAGCGATGCCCTGAGCCTGTCGAATGGGGGTGGTCCCAACCATGGCCCTCCTCTGCCATCAAAAGTCAACCATCAACCCTCAACCATTTCATCCCGCCGGAGTGCAGCATACGGATAGCAACATAAAGCAAGAAAACTCCAAAGATCACTTTGATTTTATGTTCTGGAACTTTCAGTGCGTACTTCGATCCAAAATAGCTGCCGACCACGAAGGCGATGGCTATGACGAGTGCGTAGTTGATATTAACGTTGCCGGCTTTGTAGTAATTCATGACGCCTAAAATTCCTACTGGCAACATGATTACAGCTAGACTCGTGCCTTGTGCTTCGAGTTGACCTTTTCCTAGGAGATAGATAAGTCCAGGCACGATGATCATTCCACCGCCTACGCCAACGAAGCCGCTAAGTAATCCTGCGCAGATTCCGATGACGACTAATATTAGTATTGTTGAAAAAGAAAGGTCCATTTTGCGAAGATTTTAAAATCAAAGTTAACTCTTTAACGAATTATTCTATTTTTGACCTCCAAATAATCGGAACAAATGAATTTTCCAGCTGAACTAAAGTACACAAAAGACCACGAGTGGGTTCGCATCGAAGGTGATGTAGCTATCGTAGGCATTACTGAATTTGCACAAAGCGAATTGGGTGATATTGTTTTCGTTGAAATCGAAACACAAGGAGAGACTCTTGATGAGCATTCTGTTTTTGGAACAGTGGAAGCTGTGAAAACTGTTTCTGATCTATTTATGCCAGTGTCTGGAACAATTCTAGAAATTAACCCAGCATTGGAAGCTAATCCAGCTTTGGTGAACGAAGATCCATATGGCGAAGGCTGGATGATCAAAGTTCAACTTACTGGTGGTGACGCAGCAAACCTAATGGATGCAGCTGCTTACCAAGCTTTGGTGCACTAAGATTTTGAAATTATTTATTCGATATATGGCCGTTCCACTTTGCTGGGCGGCCATTATTTTTGTAGCCTATAGCATTC
>CALRZB010000132.1:0-7666 GCA_943372555.1 Chryseobacterium gleum
ATGTTTAGAGCAAGAATTCCATTCATCTCGATTAGAAGTATTGAGAGATCGCGAGTGCTTGAAGTAGTTCAACAACTTTCCGAAGAAATTAATATTCCAATCTATGTTCATAGTTTATCCCAAGGAACTATGGATATAAGAACAAAGAAGTCAATCAATGACGATCGATCGGTGGCTGGTGGACTTGATTTTGCAGTACAAAATATTTCTCAAAGGCAAAATCTAACTTTTGTTTTCACAGAAGTTAGTGATATCGAGGATGACAATTTGGTTTCTAGACATATCTATGATTGTATTGTCCAAGCCATTGAACGTGGAGGCTCTATTTGCTTGATAACTACAAAAAGTATTTGGCCACAATTACAGCGTTTAGGAATGACAATAACACTTGATGCCCCCAACGAGGAAGAAATGTTGGAAGTCGTTAAAGAGTGTGTTACTCCTTACAAAGGCTCTATTCCGCTTGAGTGGGACGAAACTGATTATAAAATGGCTGCCACCATTTTAGCCAATATGACCAAGATTGAAGCCGAAAATGTCTTGGCTACTCAAATGGCTAAAGGTTCTTTAACCAAAGACGACATCAAAGAGTTAAGCAATGCTAAAGACAAATTATTCAGCGATATATCAGGTTTAGAAAAAGTAAAGCTTGACCCTTCTACCCTTTCAGTTGCAGGACTTAGCGGACTTCAAAGTTGGCTTGACAATCAAAAGCAACTTTTAACAGCCGACCTAAAAGCAAGAAAAATGAGACCGCCAAGAGGTGTTTTATTAGTTGGCGTTCCGGGTTGTGGTAAGTCATTATCAGCCAAGTTTATTGCTGCAAATTGGAATTTACCATTGTATCGACTTGATCTTGCTGCAATTCAAGGACAATATCTAGGACAATCAGAAAACAGATTAAAAGAAGCATTAGCATCAGCCGACAATGCTGCACCTTGTGTTTTATGGATTGACGAAATTGAAAAAGGGCTTTCAGGAGCGACTGGTTCAAATGATGGAGGAACATCTACAAGAATGGTTGGACAGTTTTTATTTTGGCTTCAAGAAAGTATGGCAAAGGTGTTTGTTGTTTCAACTGCAAATGACGTTTCTAAACTACCACCAGAACTTTTACGCAGAGGACGATTTGACGAATTATTTTTTGTTGACTTGCCAGGTGAAGTTGAACGAAAAGACATCATTAACCTATATGTAAAACGTAACTTATTAAATCAACCATCAACAGACACATTGACTAAACTAGTTGAAATTTCAGACGGTTTTGCTGGTTCAGACCTTGAAGGAGCAGTTAGAGATGTTGCCATTCAGGCAGTCATTCACGGTGACAGCGTTGTTGATGATACACTCTTTGAAAAATGTTTTAGGAACATTGTTCCACTTAGCAAGACTGCACCAGAAAAAATTGAAGCAATCAGAATTTGGGGAAGAGAGCGAGCTGTACCCGCATCTGGTGTATCTTGGGACTCATCTCCAAATGATAAGATTATAGGAAAAAGGTCAATCATCATTTGATAATTGCTAGGGTGTACCCAAGTGAAATACAATTATTTCAGTTAGTTTCGGTGTCAAAACCCTTAGCCCTCTTTTAAGTCCAAATGATTCTAGCTCTTTAGAAAGCTGCTAGTTGTATTTGATCCATCTACGAAGTTGAACACTCGAGGTTTTCTTCGTGCTATTCGCAAAGTAGAGCAAGGCAAGCTCTCCATATCCGTATGATCTGATCTTAAACTGTCCTTCCATATTCTTGAAATGTCTTAAAGAGTCTAATAAAAAACCCTGGTCTTGCCAGGGTTTCTTTTTTAAATCGTATGTGATAATCGGTTTTCTTTTTTTTGAGATAGCAGGTTCATCTCGTCACCAACTTTTTAATCCACCACCCGAGAATACTTCAGGGGGCTATTGATGCATCTAAGGCCATGCATTTTACTCACGCTATCAATAGGCACGCCATTGGTGAGCTTTACCGTTGTTGCAAATGTGAGACTAGCCAAGTCAAGGTAAGGTTCTTGGTGATGTCACATAGGTCTTCAATTTCCTTCATGTAGGCGTTCATCTTTTGGTTGCTCTACAATGGCAACATCGGGTCATGGTCCTGGCGCATGTCTGGATTCACATAGTTCTTGATGATCTTAACCGGAACCAGACGTATATGAATGTTTGCAGATTCTCCTATTTTATGATTGGTAATTATCAAATACTAGGCAAGCTATGCATTACAATAACTTAAATGCTTTGGGGTATTGTAACTATAAGATGTGATTGAGATTTCAAAGATGTATTTCTCTTTAATAATATCTCAAAACCTCAATCTCCCCTCCAGAGCCTTCATGTCTTCTTCGAGTTTTTTGTCGATGATTTTGGCGTAGTGCTGTGTGGTGGCAATGCGCTTGTGACCGAGCATTTTGGATACGCTTTCTATGGGCACTCCGTTGCTGAGTGTGATAGTGGTAGCGAAGGTGTGACGCGCAATGTGAAAGGTGAGGTCTTTGTGTATGTTGCAGTGAATAGCGATTTTCTTAAGGGCTAAGTTGGTGTTTTGGTTACTTGTGACTTGGATAAGAGTTAGAGCAGGATGCGCTCTTTTCGAGCACACTAAAATCTTTTCTCATTCTCAATGGAGAGGGGGAGGAATGAGTCCAGTTTAATTACTCAGATTTTTAATCATTGCAAATAAAATACGAGAGATTTCATCGGCTAGTTTTACTGTGCTTGAATACTGTTGATCATTGATTTTCTCTTCCTTTCGTAGAATATCCAGTATTGCCACACACTCAAACACTGACCCTCGTGAAATCGTGAAGAAGTTTCTGCGATCCGGCTTCGTTTGTTTCGCCGAACCTTCAGCAATATTCAATACCACGCTGTATGAAGCCCGCCCCAACTGGTCGGTTACGTATTTTTCAACGGAAGTATTCTTCAATATTGACTTGCAGCTAATATGGAAGTCACGGGATTTTCGATAGACTTCCAACTTCTGGAAGTCAAATAGAACGGACAAAGTTTCTGTTTGCATAGAGATTAGTTTTTCAGTTATCAAAATTATCACGAGATGACTGATTTTTTGTCGCATAAATTATGTTGGTTTATGCTTGCACTCTAGTTCTCATTCTCAAGACTCATATCTCTATTCATTTTCTATCTCATTCACATTCTCATTCTAAAAATCGCAGCCTGGTGGAGAGGAGTTTTTTTTCGGAAAGAGAAACAGAAGCAGCCCATTCGACAGGCTCAGGGACCACCCATTCGACAGGCTCAGGGACCGAATGAATAGAGTGGAGAGAAAGAGTTCCGAGTTTTTTTTAGAATGACAAACAGAATGAGAATGAGAATGAATAGAGTGGTGGGGGGGCGAGTTCAGAGTTTTTAGACAAAAAAAAGAGAATCAAAATCCAGAATTCATTCTCATTCTGTTTCTGATTCTCATTCTGTAGTGGCGGAGAGTTAGGGATTCGAACCCCAGGACCTGTTACAGTCAACAGTTTTCAAGACTGCCGCAATCGACCACTCTGCCAACTCTCCGCGGCAAAAGTAGACATTTTTTCCATTTACCAAACTTTTCACGAAAATTATTCATCCTGAAAAAACAATTCGTTCATTTTCAAATCCTTGGATTCTTACAATTCTTCAAACACTTCAACTCTTTTCTGCATATATTCGTGTTTAACTGTTTCATAACTTATATTTACCCAAACAAAAAGGAATTTTACTCAAATGATAATGAATCCGCTACTTTATATCATCCATCATCCTTCATCCTTCATCCATAGAGTCTCGCTCTTAGCTCTTCTCCTCACTTTCTCAACGAATGTCTCCGCTCAACTCGTAATCAACGAAGGCTCTAACCGCAACTTCAACGCTATCGTCGATGAATACGGTGAAGCGGAAGACTGGATCGAACTCTACAATTCGAGCCCCGAAACAATCGACCTCTTTGGATATTCCCTCACAGATAATGCTGCTGAGCCAACGCAATACACATTCCCGCATTTCAATCTGGAACCTGGACAATTCCTCTTGATATTCTGCAGCGGTAAAAATATTTTCCAGACACAAGGGTTTACCAATGTAGCATTTGTCAACGATTATACACCTACCATAGGATGGAACGAACATGCTTTTGATCAAGAATTTATTTGGGATGGTTTCTCTGATATCGTTGTTAACTCCTGTTCGTTCAATGCGGCTGGATATACCGTAAACTCAATTTTCAATCAAAGCGAAACTCCATATGTTTCCACAACAGTGACCTATGCTGATGGAAACGATGGGCCATGCTATGCTACAATTGGTGAGCAACATTACGTGAGACCGAATATTCAACTCAATGGAATAACAATCGGAGAGGGAACAATAAACAACGGTAACACAGGATACCCAGCGCCTTATGGCAACTGGTACTTCGCCGCACGCAATCAAATGCTTTATTCTGCTGAAGAACTTACTGCTGCTGGTTTATCTGCTGGTCCTATCAATAGCATCGCTTGGGATGTTGTCGCTTCTGAAGGAGATTTTTACACGTATATCGATATTTCACTAAAGCAAATCACTGTGGATGCATTAACTGCTGAATTCCTCAATGATGCAGGTTCATATTTTCATACCAATTTCCAATTAGAGGGCAATGGTGAAATGGTTTCACTATTCTCTCCAGAAGGAATTGCTATCGATTCTTTAGATGTCGATTGCCCAACCTACGAGGCTTCTTTGGGCTGCTTCCCAAACGGATCTGAAGAAACTTTCGTTCTTCAAAATCCAACACCAGGCTATTCTAATGAAACAAGCACTGTGTGCACCGGCGCGGCTATAGCTCCCATTTTCTCTGTGGAATCAGGAATCTACGCTTCGTTGCAATACCTCACTCTTTACGATGTGAATGCTACACCAGCAACTATTTACTACACTACTAACGGACAAGAACCGAACGAATCGTCGACTTTGTACAATGGCGAAGTCATTCCGATTTTCCAATCTACAGCAGTTCGCGCTAGAGCCTACATCCCAGGACTTTTGCCAAGTGAAATATCTACGAAATCTATTCTCATCAACGTTGATCATACTACTCCGATTATTTCTGTCGTAGTTGACCCAGCGCATCTCTATGGCGCAACAGGAATTTTCGACAATTGGGGAACGGATTGGGAACGATTCGCACAAATCGCTTATTTCGATTCTTCTTCTACTCATCCGTTGTTGTTTGAACGCAGCACATCTATGCAAATAGACGGAGGCTGGGGCGGAAGCCGCTACCACCCGCAACACTCATTTAGACTTGAGTTGGCTAAAGGTGCACTTGGAGAGACTCCAGTAGAATTGCCTCTTCTTCCAAATCGACCTGAACGCGAAAAATACAGCAAGCTTTATTTGAGAAATGGTTCAAACATGTGGCTCGCATATCCTTGGAAAGATGCCATGCACGTGGAAATGATGATGGGCGAAACGAATGGCTATTTCTCGGCCATGCGACCTGCAGTGGTTTATATCAACGGAAATTACTTTGGCGTCTACGAAATGCGTGAAAAATTGGATCGCGAATATTTCGAAGTTTATGATAATTGCGAAGGTTCTCCAATGGATAACTTGACGCAAAGTGCTTGGTACGGCGGTCAGCTTCGCGCGAATGAAGGCGATATCATGAACTATGTGGATTCATTCAATAGCTTCAGTGCTCTTACCCCGACTTCTTCCAACTATTTAGAAGAAGCTGATCAGATCTATGATATGGAATACCTAACGGATTATATAATTGGTGAAGCTTGGGTAGGAAATACAGACTGGCCAGGAAACAACATTCGTATTTATCGCTCAGATTCTACATTCAATCGCTGGAGATTTGTGACAATTGATTTAGAATTGGCTCTTCAACCTTATGGCTGGAGCGACTGTAACTTCAACGGATTGAATTATGCAATTAGTCATGGAGAAGGGCACTTCTATGTTGGTCCTTGGGTGAAAAGCTTGCAGAATGAAGAGTACCGAAATTTCTTTATCAATCGCTACGCAGACATACTCAACACTTCGTATCGCCCTGAGAGATTATTGGCGATGTCAACGAATTATTTCGAACGTTGGGCTCTTGAAATGCCTCAAGAATTCCAAGTGTGGGTCAACAATTGGGAAGCGCCCAATTATATGGCGAATTTGTATAATGCACTGCTAATTCACCAAGACGAATTGGTGTGCAAATCAGAAAATGCGTTTGGTAACATTCAAGAGTCTTTCGCGCTTGATGGCACATTCAATGTCACTCTAGATGTTCTTCCTGCTGGTGCTGGAAAAATCCATATCAATTCAATCACACCTTCTGAATTGCCATGGGACGGCATGTACTTCGATAATATTCCTGTCACCATCACTGCAGAGGCAAATGAGGGGTATGCTTTCAATCACTGGGTTCCAAATTCTGTTATAACTGATATTAATGATCCGAATTTCGAGGGACCAATAAGCGCAAATAACATCAACTTTACTGCAGTATTTAATGGACTAGTAGGGGTAGAGGAATTGACTCCTGCGGAGGTGAATACAGTTCTTTCAGTTTATCCGAATCCTGCTTCAAACGTTATTCAGCTTGAAAATTCTGGAAAACGTATCGTGAAATGGGAGATGTACAGCACTTCAGGACAATTGATCAAATCGAGTGGCCTAAACACGAGCTCACATCGACTAATTGTGGATTTGACCGATGTTGCTCCAGGAGCTTATTTGTTCAAAGCAATCTATCTCGATGGATCTACAGATGTTAAAAATTGGATGAAGTTGTAAGTGACTTAAAGGTATAAATAGGTTTCAATAGCCTAGATTCTCTACTTTTACTTACTAAAATAATTCCCATGAAGGCTTTCTACAGGCTTGCATCGTTTGTGCTATTCATTTCTTTGGCGTTTCAAAGTTTCGCTTTTCGTGCCTATTTTGATTATAGAGTATTCCACGCTCCAGGTCAAGGACCCTACGTGGAGTTCATGACTTCCTTCGATGGAACAACCTTCGACTTGGCTCCGACAGGTACCGAAGATTCATTATTTCAATCAAGAGTGCAAATGACCTTAATTGTTACACAAGCAAGTGTAGTTAAGGATTTTAGAAAAGTAATTGTTGATGGTCCGAGCGTAGCAATGGGAGCTCCCGCAGATTTCTTCTCTTTGGAAAGATTTATACTTCCTAATGGAACGTATAATTTGGAAATCGAAATTGTGGATTTGAATTCCACGAGCCAACTTCCGGAGAAGCTCATGCAAAAAATTGTAATCAATAATTCGGAAACATCTCCTTTCATTTCTGATATTGAATTTGTGAGCGCTTATTCACAGACTACTGATCAGAATGCTTTCAGCAAGAGCGGCTACGACCTCATTCCATATTTGAGCAGCTATTTTCCATCGGATGTAAAGAATATCATATTCTATTCAGAAATATACAATACCAATTTATACCCCGGTCAAGACGAGGCTTTCATCTTGGTGACAACAGTGGTAGACAAATTTTTAAAAGAAGTTCCAGATTCAAAACGCATTAAACGCTTAACGGGAAAGGATGCGATTTCGAATCTAATGATTGTAGACATCACCAACTTGCCTTCTGGTGATTATAAGCTGAGGTTGGAGGCTTTTGATCGCTCAAACACTTCTATTTGTATCAAAGAGCGCGACTTCTCGCGCAACCTTAT
>CALRZB010000133.1:0-7606 GCA_943372555.1 Chryseobacterium gleum
TGGTGAATTGGATAGCTCACACGAGTGTTTTCTGTTCTCTCTTTATCAGTATAGTCCGGAGTCACTCCATCTTCTTCAAAGCCGATGTTCTCGAGAATAGCACCAAACTTAATCGCGTCGAAAATTTGTGGTTCTTTTTCGCGAGTAAGATCAATGGTCTTCGCATAACATCCGCCTTCAAAATTGAAGACAGTTGAATCCGTCCATCCGTGCTCATCATCTCCAATAAGGCGACGATTTGGGTCAGATGACAATGTTGTCTTACCTGTTCCCGAAAGACCGAAGAATACCGCTGTATCGCCGTCTTTACCGACGTTTGCTGAGCAGTGCATGCTCAACGCGCCTTTGTCTTGTGGCATTACATAATTCAACACTGTGAAAATACCTTTCTTAATTTCACCAGTATACCCAGTACCACCAATGATGGCCATGCGCTTCGTAAAATCAAGAATTGCAAAATTGTGTTGGCGTGTTCCATCAATCTCTGCATCCGCCATGAAACCTGGTACACAGATGACATGCCAATCAGGCTTGATTGTTTCCAACTCCTCTGCCGTTGGGCGAAGGAACATATTGTATGCAAACATGTTGCTCCAAGGTGTCTCGGTGACAACACGTACATTCATTCTATAGCGAGGATCTGCACAAACATAAGCGTCGCGAACATATACATCTCTTCCAGTAAGGTAAGATTGCATACGCTCAAACAAACGATCAAATTTCTGCGAATCGAAAGGAATATTAAACTGACTCCACCAAACAGTGTTTTCAGTAATAGCATCTTTCACAATGAACTTGTCTTTTGGAGATCTACCAGTGAACTCACCAGTATCAATGGCTAAAGCGCCAGTGTCTGCTAGCACACCTTGACCGAGAGCCAAAGTTTCTTCTACCAATTCAGCTGGATGTAAGTTCCAGTAAGCGGTAGCGATGTTTTTCAAACCTATGTAATCAAGGTTAGCCCCTTCAGGCTTCTTTCCAATATGATTCATTCTTTTTTGTTTGGTTCGTCTATCATTGAGTACGACGCGGCAAAGTTACGAAGTCCAAAGGCAAGATTGAATGATTTTTGTTCGCTATTAGGTGTAGATTTAACACTAACCAAACAATTATCACTTGAAATAAGCCTTCGCTTCTCTTTGATAATCAGTTGATTTCAAGTTTCCTTTAAGGACTTTTGGTTCTTTCACTCCGTCATAAAATAGTACACCACACAACAAATCAGGGGTATCTCTGACAAGTCGAAACATCTTTCCATCAGGCATTGGCAAAACGATTTCACTCATTTCATAAAATCTGTAGTTGTAACCTTCAAATGGAGTGGATTCAATAAACTTATTCGCATTCAATTCGAAATCCTCAATCTGCATGCGCTGGGTGTCGTCATTTTCATTTGCAGTAATAGCAACCAACTCTTCAGTAGTGGGTGAAAAGAACAATATTTCCTTCACTTTTCCAGTGTACTGAAAAACTGGCTTCGCAGGCTTATTGGGGGTCGAAGCAACACTGCCACTATTAATCGAACCCTCAGGAATAGCCGATTGTGGAGTCTGCGGAACCGCTGCACCGCCGCTGTTGCCATTTGCTCCTGTGCTATCGGCTTCCACTTTATTACCCTCTACTTTTGGTGCTTGAGAACCACCGCAAGCAGAAACTACTGCAATTATAAATGTGTATAAAACGAGCTTTTTCATAGCCACAAAGATAAAAGCCGATTTTGTCAATTGTACTATCCTTACGACATTCGCCAAAAATTTCCGCTATGCGTATTATCGAATGTGTTCCAAATATCTCTGAAGGTCGCGACAAAGCCAAGATCAATGCAATCAGTTCAGTGGTAGAAACTGTTCCTGGTGTTATGCTTCTCGATGTAGATCCTGGAGCATCTACCAATAGAACAGTTATCACGTTCGCTGGATCTCCAGAGAATGTTATCGAAGCTGCTTTCCTTCTTATTCAAAAAGCCTCTCAACTTATCGATATGCGCCAACACAAAGGAGAACACCCTCGCCAAGGTGCTACGGATGTTTGTCCTCTTGTTCCAATCAGCGGAGTTACAGTAGAAGAATGTGCTGAATTCGCTCGTCAACTTGGTGAGCGTGTAGGTCGTGAACTCGGCATCCCGGGCTATTTCTACGAATATGCAGCAACAACTGAAGAAAGACAAAACCTTGCGAATTGTCGCAAAGGAGAATATGAGGCTATTGAGAAAATAACAACTGCAGAATGGAAACCAGACTTCGGTCCATCTGAAGTTACCGATACAGCTCGCAAAGCTGGCATCACCACAATCGGTGCGCGCGATTTTCTTGTTGCATATAATGTGAATCTAAATACTACTTCAACACGCCGTGCTAATGCCATCGCTTTCGATATTCGTGAAGCAGGTCGCACACTTCGTGAGGGAGATCCAATAACTGGAAAACCAATTCTCGATGAAAATGGTGAGCCAAAACGTATTCCTGGAACACTCAAATCCGTAAAAGGAATTGGCTGGTACATTGAAGAATATGGCATCGCTCAACTTTCATTGAATCTTACCAACATCAACGTAACCCCTGTTCACGTTGCTTTCGAAGAATCATGCAACAAATCGGCAGAGCGCGGCATTCGTGTTACGGGTTCTGAACTCGTAGGACTAATTCCAAAACAATGCTTGCTTGATGCAGCAGATTATTTCTTGAAAAAACAAGAACGCTCGCTTGGTATCTCTGAAAAAGAAAAAATCAAAATTGCAGTTAAATCATTAGGTCTTGATGACCTCGCTCCTTTCAATCCACAAGATAAAGTGATTGAATATATCATCGATTCAAAATTGAATGGTGGAAAGCGTTTGATCGATATGAATCTTCGTGCTTTTGCTGAAGAAACATCTAGTGAATCTCCTGCTCCAGGCGGCGGATCAATCAGCGCTTATGTTGGTGCATTGGGTGCTTCACTCGGCGCAATGGTTGCCAATCTTTCTTCACACAAAAGAGGTTGGGATGAGCGTTGGGAAGAGTTTTCTGAGTGGGCACAAAAAGGAATGTACTACCAAGAAAAAATGTTGTTCTTGGTTGACGAAGACACGAAAGCATTCAATAAAATAATGGAAGCTTTTGGTCTGCCAAAAAATTCTGACGAAGAAAAAGCAGCGCGCTCAAAAGCCATTGAAGATGCTTCAAAATACGCAATGGAAATTCCTTTCCGCACAGCAGAGCTTGCATTCGAAAGTATGGAAGTAATGGCGAAGATGGTAGAGATCGGAAATCCAAATTCCATCACCGACGCAGGTGTTGGCGTGTTGTGCGCACGCACTGCCGTTCTAGGCGCAGCAATGAACGTGCGAATCAACGCATCCGGAATCAAAGACAAAACATTCACCGAAGACCTAATCAACCGCGTCAACGAAATCGAAAAGAAAGCGGAATCGATCGAGGCTGCCGTAAGACTCAGAATAGTGTGACAGTGAGACGGTGTGGCAGTGAGTCAATGGAAATGCATAACACTGGCTAACTGCCACACTGTCTAACCGCCACACTAACTAACTGCTACACTATTTGCGCTATCTAACTACCAAAGGCGCTATCCGCTTCTCCTGAGCTGTCTTTAAGAGCAAGGTATATCGTCCGGGATTGATTTCGGATTCGTGCCATGAGATGGTGATTACACTTGTGGTGAGACCTGTCGTAAGAGTCGTCTTTCCGCTGTAAACACATCTTCCGATGGCATCATAAATTTCATATGATACCTCATCATTACCGAGCAACCATTCGGTTGTGATATGTACTTCTGTTGTTGCTGGATTTGGAAAAATACTAATCAAATCTTTCTTCAAATCTTTAGCCCATTCAGGACGTAAAATAGAAAGTGCTTTCCACAAATCTGGAATGCCATATCCTATCGTGTCACTGGGCGACAAATAATGATCTGCGCTTTGTTCTACAGCATGAATAATCGACATATTGTTTTGCTTCTCATAGACTGCTTGCATCAAACAAGCAACTCCTCCGGCCATCAGTGGACTGCTAAATGATGTGCCATTTCCAACACGAATAGTGCTATCCAAATCTGCGAAAACAGTTTGTCTTCCCATCGCCATTACATTCGGTTTTACATTTCCATCAGAGGAAGGGCCGACACTCGAAAACGCTGCGCGATTCTCCCACGCATCTACCGCTCCGACGCATAAAACGCTATCACCATCTGAAGGCGCTGTTATATATCTCCACGGATCGTCGCCAGAATTCCCTGCACTATTTACCACAAGAATACCTTTCGAAGCTGCGATATCTGCAGCAATAGAAGAGCGACATACGTCACCATTCATATCCGCATAAGTATGATTTTGTAGTGTGTCCTGAAACTCAGAATAACCGAGACTACTATTAATAATATCTATCCCGATGCTATCCGCATACGCGGCAGCCACAGCCCAATTATCTTCTTCTACCACATATTCGCTGATTACATTTTCTGTTCTGAATAAATAATAACGAGCATCAGGCGCAGTGCCGATCAATGAATCGGGCATCCACGCTCCCATAGTGCTCAAGACAAATGTGCCGTGACTAGAATAGTTGTAGACATTATTACTTTCTGGAAAAACAAAATCCTTTGTTTCAACAATTGCATTTCTTGTTCTCAATCGATCAAAGCATGGAAGCACATCGGATTTGAGCCATCCACCATCAAAAACTGCAATATCAATGCCTTCACCTGTGTATCCGATCTCGTGAAGCAAATGCGCATTGATCATGGACACTTGACGAAATGAAGGACCATAAAATTTTTCATATTCTCCTTGTATAGAAAAATCAGTCATCTCCTTACGCAGCGCAGGCTCGCCGAATTTCTCATCATCTAAATAATCCGAAAGAGTTGCTTCTAAGCTCTTCACTTCAATTACAAAATCTAGCGCATTGATATGATCTAAAACGAGATCGGTAAGAAGTGTATCGGTGATAGTAATTGTGATCGAATTAAACCACTTGCTAGCATGATGCAATTTGCACCCTTCGACATCTATCGCTTGATTGATGTACGTTTGGTTAACTGGAATGTCCAATGAATCAATCGGAATATTCCACAATTGTCTTTTTTGAATGGCTTTCGGCCCGAGGTATTCCTCCGGATGTGCGAGACTAAAGGGTGTATTGTTTTTATCTTTAAATCGAACTAAATACGTGTCAGGCGCAGTTTGCGCTGATGTTAGAATAGTAGAAAAAAGTAAAAAACAAAGAGATATAAATCGAAGCATACTCGCTAATTGGTCTAGCGAATTTAGCGAAAAAAAACATCAATTCCTATTTAGCACCTTGGCGCGTTTCCTTCAGAACTCCATCGTCGTAGACCTCAACTTTAACAACGATGCCCTTTTCATTGTAATAAAAAACTTCACCTTCGAGCTTGTCGTTGACATAATCCCCTTCCATTTTAGCCTGCGTACCCTGTAATTTCTCACGATAGGTAATTCCGATTTCGATGTCTTCTTTAGAGCCAGGAACCTGAACAAATTCGCCCTGATCATACCACTCCACAAAAGGTCCATTCTTCATACCGTTCTCATAGGTGTATTCGCTTTTTGGAATTTGAGAATCGTAAAACTCTTTGAAAGTACCCTCATTGTATTTGCGTTTTGTTTCAACGCCATTTTTATAAAGGATGCTTACTTCCAACACTCCGCTTGTTTTGTAGAAATACCAAGTACCATTTTTTTGACCTTTTACAAATTTCCCTTCGCTTTCGGGAGTTCCATTCTCATTCCATGATTTATAATCGCCATCGAAATCACCAGCGAGATAAGTACCTTCTCTTTCTTTTTTGCCATTCTCATAGTAATCAACAAAAGCTCCATTTTGAATTCCGCCTACATAGCCGTGCATCGATAGAATTATCCCTGATGGATAGTAATACTTGCAAGCGCCATTTAACAGACTGTCTTTATATACTTCTTCGGCTAGAACGGTTCCATTTTCAGCATACATCTTCCAAACTCCTTCGCGGCATCTCTTCTTTTGTCCATCGATAGTTTTAATCTGAAACTCTCCCTCACTCATCTTAGCGCCACTTTCATATAAATTGACATTATAGGTTTGCTGTTCCCCTTTGATATGCTTCATCTGGGTCATTACCTCCCCCGTTGCATAATACCACTCCCAATCGCCCACAGGTTCGTTGTTTTTAAATTGACCTTTATAGAGAAGTGCCTTTGGATTTGTGCCATAAACGCGAATCCAGAGACCCTGTCTTTGCTTTTTTGCATCGACAACATTATAGTCTTTACCTGCTTCTCCTGCAGGCCAGACGTGACCCGGTTTTTGAGCAAAGGCAGAAAAGGAATAAACAAAAGCAATTAAAACAACAATCAGATGGCGCATGATATTACTCATTTTGGTTAAAAATAGCCGATTTTCCGTGCGTTTGGCAAATATGGTGCCCAGTGTAAAATTAATCCAAGAAAACTTTACAAGCAATAAGGGCAACGAAAGTTGTACACTTCAAATTGTAATGTACTTTTGGGCGCCCGAATCAGGATTTATGCCCGATTTTAAGCAAAGAAATCAAAAGTCAATCTTTATTTTAATAAAAAAATGAAAGTAACAGTTGTAGGTGCAGGTAACGTTGGAGCAACCTGTGCTGATGTTTTGGCTCATCGCGAAATTGCGAATGAAGTAGTACTTGTAGACATCAAGCCTGGTTTCGCTGAAGGCAAAGCCCTTGATATCTGGGAAACTTCTCCAATCAATCTTTATGACACACGTACTATTGGTTCTACTGATGACTACAGCAAAACTGCAGGTTCTGAAGTAGTAGTAATAACAAGCGGTCTTCCACGTAAACCAGGCATGAGCCGCGACGATTTGATCGCGACAAACGCTGGCATCGTTCGCTCTGTTACTGAAAACATTATCAAATATTCTCCAGACGCTAAGATCATCGTTGTTTCAAATCCATTGGACGTGATGACATACTGCGCTTACCTATCTGCGAAAGTAGACAGCAGCAAAGTATTCGGTATGGCTGGTATCCTTGATACAGCTCGCTACCGTGCATTCTTGGCTGAAGCTCTTAACTGTTCGCCAAAAGATATCCAAGCAGTTTTGATGGGTGGTCATGGTGATACTATGGTTCCACTTCCACGCTACACTACTGTTGGTGGTATCCCAGTAACAGAACTTATCGATGCTGATCGTCTTAACGCTATCGTTGAGCGCACAAAGACTGGTGGCGGTGAAATCGTTAACCTTCTAGGTACTTCTGCATGGTATGCTCCAGGAGCAGCAGCAGCTCAAATGGTTGAAGCTATCGTTCGTGACCAAAAACGTATCTTCCCTGTTTGCGCATGGTTGACTGGTCAATACGGTTTGAAGGACATCTATCTTGGTGTTCCAGTAAAACTTGGTAAAAACGGTATCGAAGAAATCATCGAGCTTCAATTGAATGCAGATGAAATGGAATTGCTTCAAAACTCAGCGAAAGCGGTGAAAGAAGTGATGAACGTGCTCGATAATATGTAAGTTCACCTTCGGTGGTGTACCTCGCCTTCGGCTCGGGTGTAACCCCTTCGGGGGGTGTAATTCGCTCGTGCTCATGTGAACCTCGCCTTCGGCTCGGGTGCCCCCCT
>CALRZB010000134.1:0-7580 GCA_943372555.1 Chryseobacterium gleum
CGAAAGTATTGGAAAACAAAAACCCCGCAGGGTTGGCCGCGGGGTTTCTGAAACACTTAAAACTAATTGATTAAACGAGCTAATCACCTTTAAAAGAGTAACCTTCTAAAGACGCTACAAAGTTAAGAGAACTTAAAGTCCATTCCAAACGAATTTTGCCAATTTCTCCCGAACGGTCATTTTTAGGGTCTGAATGTCAGAATTCCGATTCTCTGATTATTTTTGACACGAAATAAACAAACCTATGGGACATCACGAAGACAATCATCACGCTCACACAGAAGCTGAACAAAACGAAATTGGAGGTCCAGTTACCTTCGCTATTTTCTGCTTCGCAGTAGCTATCGTAATCATCTACTTCTGGGCACAATAAAAAACCAAAAGGGCCGCCAATCAGCAGATTGCGGCCCTTTTTATTTTTATTCTAAAGTCCTTTTTCTACTTCATTAGCTTCATCTCTTGAAGCAAATAATCGGCGTCAGCATAAACGTCAATTACCCACAACACATAACGAATATCAACCATGATATTTCTGCATATCTCTGGGCTGTAATAGATATCACTCATTGTACTTTCCCAACTTCTATCGAAGTTGATTCCAACTAATTCACCATTGGCATTTAATGCTGGAGAACCACTATTTCCGCCTGTTGTATGATTGCTACCAGTGTAGCAAACTCTAAGTTCTCCACCCTCTCCATAGTTACCATAATCCCTTGATTCCAACAATTGCTTCATTCTATCTCCAATTTGAAAATCAGGATTAGTCGTCATGTACTTATCCAATATACCATCAGCAGTTGTGAAATAAGTATAGGTAGAACCATCATGCGGAGCACTTCCCTCTACTTTACCAAATGAAATTCGCAATGTGCTATTCGCATCATTCCAATAATTCTTCGCCGGCATTAGTTCTTGCTTGCGTTTCACATAAAGACTCATTTGGGAATCCAATATTGCTGAAAATTCCTTCGCTTTAGGAGTCACCGAAGTTGAATACACATCATAAAGCGATCTCGATATCGCCAAAATGGGATCCTTACTCGCTTTTTTCTTCGACTTTGTCGAAAGAGCGTTAATAAACTTGATTACCAAAGTACTATCTCTGAAAATGCTCTTTCCATAAATTCTGTCCGCTGTTGCAGACATGGAGCCCTTCAAAATATAAGTATCAAAAACACCAGGACCCAATTCTGTATCAACATGCTTTTTATAAAGCGGTGTCAATGATGTGAAGATTTCTTTCTCTGTAGTCAAATCAAAATTCTTGTAAAACAAACGAGTGCTCTCTAGTAACTCTTCTTTCTTTGCTTTCAAGGTTCCGTCTTTCTCCCACTTCTCCATGTTATCCATCATATCATTTACGCCTTTTGCAAAGGCAAAAATCTCTGGTCCATAAAACACATACTCGACAAAACCATCTCGAGCCATATTGTATTTTTCATACTCTGAATAACTGCGCTGAAGCTTTGGAAGAATCTCTTGATCCTGAGGGTTCTTCGATGTTTTCACAAGGTTGGTAAACTCAGACTCTTCTTTCTTTTTCACATCTATCGCGTCAAAGCGGGTTAAACCTAACCCTTGCCCGATCCACTTCTTGTAGGCATTACTAATATCACTTTGCTTCGCCGCATACTTGATTCTCAAGGCATCTGATGATCTCATTTTACCATCAATAATTCCCAAAGAAGTGCTGCGCATTTCGATACGCATCTTGTTGCTCTTGTTGACCGCATAATCAACGGCGTAGCTTGTAAGGAAATGCTCTGTGCGCCCTGGAAAGCCATAGACCATGCTGAAATCCCCTTCATGTGCACCTTTCAATGATATTGGAAAGAAATGAGCTGGCTTGAATGGCACGTTTGCTTCATTATACTCAGCTGGTTTGTTTTCTCCATCAGCATATATTCTAAATACAGAAAAGTCTCCTGTATGGCGAGGCCAAACCCAGTTGTCTGTATCTCCACCAAACTTTCCAATCTCACTTGGAGGTGCTCCTACTAATCTCACATCCGAAAATGTTTTAGTCACAATCAAGAAATATTGATTGCCATAATTGAAGGCGCGCACTACCGCTGACAAGCCATTTAATTTAGCAGCATCCTCCAATTTTTTCTTATTCGCTGCTTTGATTTTATCAGCCTCTGCAGGAACCATGTCGCTTGTAATTCCGTCTAACATCGACTTGGTAACATCTTCCATACTCACCACGAATGTGGCAGTAAGACCTTTGCAGATCAACTCCTCGTTTCGATTCATAGCCCAAAAGCCATTTTTCAAATAATCATGCTCAAGAGATGAATGAAACTGCACATAATCAAATCCACAATGGTGATTGGTAAATATCAGACCTTCGTTTGAAACGACTTCTGCTGTGCAGCCGCCGCCGAAGAGCACCACTGCATCTTTCAAACTCGAATTATTGATCGAATACAAATCCTCTTCGGTTAGTTTCAATCCCATTCCTTGCATTTCATCATGCACTGCACCTAACACAGAAGGAATCCACATCCCTTCATGCGCAAGACTTTGCAAACCGAAACTCATTGAAACGGCAATCAAAATCCAATTTTTCATTTTACTATTCATCTGGTTTTATATAAGGTATGTTCTGGTCAATTAAGACAGTGCAAAAAAAGAGAATTTCAGGCAAGATTCGACTCGCTTTGTAATATTGCGTAAACTCGTGACCCAAAATGAAGGATATGATCATTGATTTAAGAAGCGATACGGTTACCAAACCAACTCCAGAAATGAAGGAAGCGATGATGAGCGCTCACGTAGGCGACGATGTTTTCGGAGAAGACCCTACGATTAATGCTCTTCAAGAATTTGGCGCTAATCTTTTTGGAATGGAGGCGGCACTCTATTGCAGCAGCGGCACACAAACCAATCAAATTGCAATTAATGTGCACACCAATCCTGGTGACGAGGTAATATGCAGCAATATCTCTCACGTCTACTATTATGAAGGAGGCGGAATAGCACTCAACTCGGGTTGCTCCGTTGCGCTTATTGAGGGAAATCGCGGAAGAATCACAGCAGATCAAGTGCTTCCGCACATTAACCCAGATGATATTCATCGTCCAATAACAACCCTTGTTTGCTTAGAAGACACCATGAATAAAGGCGGCGGAGCTATTTACGATTTGAATGAAATTGCAAAAATCTCCAAGCTTTGTAAAGAAAAAAATCTTGCGCTCCATTGCGATGGCGCTCGACTATTCAACGCACTTGTTGCCACTGGAACCACGCCCGCTGAATATGCAAAGCATTTTGATTCAATAAGTCTTTGCTTGAGCAAAGGACTCGGCGCTCCAGTTGGAAGTCTTCTATTCGGTAAAAAAGACTTTATCAAAAAATCAATTCGCAGAAGAAAAAGTATGGGCGGTGGCATGCGCCAGGCAGGTTTCATAGCAGCAGCAGGACTATATGCATTGCAGAATAATGTAGAACGTTTGCAAGATGACCATCAACGAGCTAAGGAAATTGGAAAGACACTCGAACAATTATCTTGGGTCGAAGACGTCACTCCTATCGAAACCAACATTGTCATCTTTTCTTTGAAAGATAAAGACGCTGCCAAATGGGTTGAGAAATTGAAATCAAATAACATTCTTTGCTTTCCATTCGGACCAGATAAAATAAGAATGGTCACCCATCTTGATTTGACGAGTGACCATATCTCAGCTTTGTTAGAAAGGTTAAAGCTTATTCAATAACCAATTTTCCTGTGCTTATAGTATTGTTTTCATTTAGAGTAATGAAGTAAAGTCCTGCTTCAACATTCAAATCTATGTTGAGCATTTGACCTTGAATTGCATTGTTGGTATAAACAATTTTACCAACTGCATCAAGAATTGAAACCGAACAACCATTCAGGTTGCGATCAGCAGTTAGTATGAATTGACCGTTGTTTGGTTGAGGGTAGATATTCCAATTCATCATAGATGACTCATCAATTGAATTGCAATCTTCAACGATGAATCCGAAAACATCTGTATCGCTGCAACCATCTGCAGTAGTTGCGGTAAGAATCAACGCATGCTCGCCCAATCCCCATTCAGAAGCCACAATTTCGAAAAACTGATTGCTGCTGCCGTCTTGCCAGATGTAACTATATCCAAGTGGTGCTGATACAACCTCGCTTTCGTTGATACACATAACGATATCTGCACCCAAATCAATTTCAAATGCATCATCGGGTGTGAGATTATACTCCAATTGATAAGTACAGTTGTTCTCATCTGAAATTTGTACGGTATATATGCCGGCACCTGCATTCGAAATAGTTTGTGCATCTCCGAAGAATCCGTCAGGACCAGTCCAGAAGTATGTATATGGCGCTGTTGCTCCGCTAGCATTGGCCACCAATTCACCATCTTCAGATTGCGGACAGCTCGGATCTGTTATAGTCAGATAAGCGTTCCACATGTCAGGTTGACTTACTGTAAAATCATCGGTAAAAATATCTCCACATGTTGTAGTAACAGTTACAGAATAGTCTCCAGGTATCAAGTCATAGATCATGTTATTGGAACTTGTAAAGCCATCAGGACCTGTCCATGATGCTGAATAATTAGAACCACTTCCGTTGACCCAAGTGAAGATTGATCCACTTCCAACTTCACCTTTGTTTAGTGGGCATGCCACGTTGTTTACTTGAGCGCCTAGAGAATGACCTCCTGTATATGTATTTACTTCTAATGATGCTGTTCCAACAGCACCGTTCCATCCATCAATTTGGATATAATAAACAGCGCCTGCTTCTAGGCACTCAGCGTGCATAAGCGATGAGAATCCATCTGCTGTAGTGCAACCACCCATATCATCGTTGGATGCAATAAATTCAAAACTTCCAAGAACAGAACAATCAGTCCCTTTCCAAAGTGCAATCTGCGTATCAAAACCAGGAATATCTCCACATGTAGTAATTTCATAAGAAACACCAGCTTCTGGAATGAAATAAGCCCAAACAGTATTAGAAATTCCGTTTTCGCACCACAATCCTGGTATACCGCAACCACCATTTCCTGGAGCAATTTCACCATAACCAGCCATAGCATTGGTATTGGTAAGTTCGATTGCGCCGCCGTCTGGAGTCACTTCTAATGCACCACATGGTTGATCATATATGGGATTATTCGAAACACCCGCTTGGAATGTCCACGTGTTTCCAGTGCCACCACCGTAATAAACGTGAGTTAGAATACCATTCTCGAATACTTCAATAGCCAATCCACCATCACCAAAACTATCAAGGAAAATCAAGTCGAAGAATTCCCCTTCGGTAAGACAAAACGGTCCTTCATAATAGGTCGAGTTGTTATCGTAGCCTTCTGGGCTATTATCAGCGGCTGTTCCAGCGCAACCTACATTCAAGTTGGCACCTTCAGCGATAATGTTATTACCGCAGCCGCTTCCAGAAGGATTGAGTTGCCAATAATTTTCATACCCCCAAGGGTCTGTATGCATGGTCATGGTCACTTCCACTTCGCCTGGTTGGCATTGTGATTGACCCAAAACAGCAATAAATGCAAAGAATAATGTTGAATAAAATTTGGTCATTGGTATTGATGGTTTTGACAAATATAAGCAGCGAAAAGCCTCGATGTTTGGGCTTTTGATAATTCGTCCTCACCTTTGTACAAAATTCAACACATGTATATTCCTGCCGGCAGAATCATTGAAATCCCAGTATATGATTCAAATGCTCAATATTTAATGCTCGGCGATGAGCGCTCTCATGTCAATCTTCCTAAAAAAGATTTCAGAGGACAACTCCCTGAAAACGGCGAGAATGTTAAGGTTTTTACCTTTTATAATGAAGACCGTGAACTCGAAGCGACTACTGTACTTCCACTTATTCAAGAAGGTGAAGTGGCAAGCTTTAGAATTATAAGCGTCAATCATCTCGGTGCATTTGTAAGCATTGGTACTAAAAGAGACATCCTCATTCCTATGAGAGAAATGAGGGAACAACTTGAACAAGGAAGACTTGCCTTGGTGACTTTGCAAGTAGATGATAGAAACCAACGCCTTTTCGGATCTACTAGACTTTCAGGATATTTCAAAAACAATACAATCACTCTTCAAAGAGGTGATGAAGTGGATTTGCTAGTTGCAGAACAAATTGAAATTGGCAACCGTGTTATTATTAATGGAAAAAATATTGGCGTCATTTTCAGACAAGAAATGCTCCGCCCATTAAAAGAAGGCGATAAGCTCAAAGGCTATATTCGTAAAATCGAAGATGGAGAAATTACGGTAAGCATGTCGAAAGAAGGACAGGCTTTGATTGATGATGCTCGCAAGAACCTTTTGGAGTTTCTTGAAAACAACAACGGTTACATTCGTTTGAACGACGACAGCGATCCAGAAGAAATTAAGCTTCGCCTTAGAATGTCGAAGGGCACATTTAAGAAAGTGGTGGGTATGCTTTATAAAGAACAAAAAGTGCTTATCACCAAATTCGGCATCAAACTCAACAGAGATGAGAACCCGAATATTAGCAGTCCTAAAACAACTCCGAAGTTTTCGCCTAAATTCACCCCAAAGAAAAAATAGGTTTTCCTAAATGGATTTTAATCTGATCGCCAAATGGGTTGAAGAGTTCTTCGTGTTCAATCCAAAACAACCGTTCATTTTTACTTCCCCAATTTTTTGGGTATTCTTTGCTATCGTATTATCAATAGATGCTATTGTCTATAAGCAGCGCGCCATTCGCCATGCCTTCTTGTTTGTGGCGAGCATGTTCTTCTATTACAAGACTACCGATCTCTTCTTTTTGCTTTTGCTCTTCACCGCGCTGTGGGACTTTATCATAGGAAAGAAAATTGCCATCACACAACATCCAGGTTGGCGCAAGTTCTGGCTTTCCGCGAGTGTGATTATGAACTTGAGCATTTTGTTTTATTTCAAATATGCTTACTTCTTTACCGACTCGTTCAACTCCTTGATGGGCACAGATCATCAGGTGATGAATATTGGTGCGCATTGGAGCAACTCCTTTTTTGGAACCCATTTCACAGTCGATAAAATCGTTCTTCCTGTCGGTATTTCCTTTTTCACATTTCAAAGTATAAGTTATACCGTTGAAATATATCGTGGCGTATTGCAGCCCGTGAAGCGCTTTACCGACTTCGCATTCTTTGTATCGTTCTTCCCTCAATTGGTTGCAGGACCAATAGTTCGATCTACTGACTTCATTCCTCAGTTGTATAAAGAATATAGTTTGACTCGTCAAGAATTTGGGCTTGCTGTATTTTGGATTTTGAATGGATTGGTGAAGAAAATATTCTTGTCGGATTACATCGCAGTGAATTTCATCGATCGCATTTTCGAGAATCCAAATTCATATACTGGTTTTGAAAACTTGATGGCCATCTATGGTTATAGTTTGCAGGTATACGCCGATTTCAGTGGTTATACCGATATGGCGATTGGTATCGCGATGTTGATGGGATTCTATTTAACCAAGAACTTCGACTCTCCGTACAAGGCGACTAGTGTAGCTGATTTCTGGCGACGTTGGCACATGTCGCTTTCCAATTGGTTGAAAGATTATTTGTACATCCCAT
>CALRZB010000135.1:0-7554 GCA_943372555.1 Chryseobacterium gleum
CATTTCCGACTTCGCCCAGGATGTAGCTATTTTCTTCATTACGCAAGTGAGAGAAGAATTCATGGAACTTGAGAATGCCGAAGAACTGAAAAAAGTGAACGGCAAACTCGAACGCAAGAAAGACAGAGAAAAGATCAATATCCGTTTCGATGGCGAAACGAGATTCACTCTTCAGCAAGTGTTTGTGAAATGGCTCTATACTATGAATGCGGACAACGATTTTGAGAAGAGTTCTTCTGTTGATATTGCCGATTACTATATCGCTAACCGTCCGTTGCGTGACGATAAAATGAGCAAGGAGGAAAAGGCAGAACTCAAAGCAAATGCAAGAATTGAGGGTGAACGCCTTTTCTCGAGGTTCTTGCATGAAGTGCTCACTTTTGAAGATCAACAGCGACTGGACTATTCTTGGAACAGGCTTTACAATGGACAGTCGGACATCAACTATTCGAAAGTTCCAATTGGCTTTGAATGTTCGGCTAGATTCAAATCAGGACTTTTACAGATCACCGACATCCAGCGTGAAGGTGTCGCCTTCATGGAGGCAATGGGATCAGGAATTAATGCCTTTGACGTAGGTGTGGGAAAGACGATGACGGCCATCGTCAATCTTGCGCACAATCTATATTCGGGAAAGTGTAAGCGCCCTTTGGTTGTTGTTCCTAAACCGACCTACAAGAAATGGATGAATGAGATCATCGGATTCACCGATAAGAAGTCTGGGGAGTTCGTTTCGGGCGTTCTCTCGCATACCGGAATAACAGTCAACGACTGGTACAATCTTGGAACGGATATCGTTGGAAAAATTGACCTTAGCAGCGCGGTACCGGAAAAGAGTATCACGATGGTAACTTACGAAGGCTTCAAACGACTTGGCTTTGGTGAATCCGTTTCTGATGAATTATTTACTGAGCTAGTTAATATCCTCGGCCAATCAAAAGAAAAGTCACACAGAGATAAAGAAATCGAATACCAGAAGTTTCGCGAAATGATTGGTATCGGACTTAAAAACACAATAGCTGACGTGGATGTGCTTGGTTTTGATTACGCGGTAATTGACGAAGCACACAGATGCAAAAATGTGTTTTCTCAAGTAAAAGCAGACGACGATGGAAACAAGCGATACAACATCCAATCTGCTACTTCTGAAACAGGTCAAAAGGCATTTCTTATTCTAAACTTCATTCAAAGAAAGTTTGGAAGAAACACCATGCTTCTAACTGCAACACCCTTCTCCAATTCACCACTGGAGATTTACTCGATGTTATCGCTTGTGGCCTATGACTCACTGCGTGATAATGGCATTGAAAACCTAGACACTTTCTTTGACTTGTTCGTACTTCCTACGGTTGAATGGACAGCCAACTACAAAGAAGAAATTGTCGAGAAAGAAGTCATAAAGAGCTTCACCAATCGAAGGATTTTACAAAAGCTCATCTACAACCACATTCTCTATAAAACTGGAGAGGAAGCGGGTGTTGTACGTCCAAAGAAGATTAATCTTCCACTTCTCTATGACTTTAATAACTCAAAAGTGAGACTTGCACAGGACAAGCAAGTGCTCACCTATATCAACATGACCCCAAGGCAAAGGGAGAATCAGAACAGTATAGTGAGTTTGGCCAAGAGCTCAACGCAAGGCAAACTTGATATGGGAAATCTCTTCAGGGCGCTTGCATATAGTTTGGACAATGCACTGTCACCTTTTATTCTCAATGGAAACCCAGAGAACTACAAGGAATTTGTAGAGGAAAGTCCGAAGATTCAGTATGTGATGGAGTGCATCAAATCGGTGAAGTCGTGGCATGAGGATCACAAGGAGGCAGTGTCTGGTCAAGTGATTTATATGAACAGAGGAAAGCAGTTCTTTCCGCTTATAAAGGAGTATCTCGAAAAGGAAATAGGATATCAATCTGGAGTGATGTATGACCGAACGAAGGTGGATGAAGTTGAAATCATCTCATCGGAGATCAACGATACTCGAAAAGAAACGATCAAAGAAGCATTCCTTGACGGAGTTGTAAAGATCATCATCGGAACTGCAACCATTCGCGAAGGAATTGATTTGCAAAAACGCGGAACGGTTATTTACAACTGTTATCCGGAATGGAATCCAACAGACATCCGACAGCTCGAAGGGCGTATATGGAGACAGGGCAATCAGTTCAGCTATGTCCGCATTGTAATGCCGCTTATTCAGGATTCAATGGACGTATTTGTCTTTCAGAAACTTGAAGAAAAGACCTCACGCATCAACGATATTTGGTTCCGTGGTGATCGTGGCAATGTACTTGACCTCGAAAGTCTTGATCCTGAAGAAATCAAACTTGCACTCATCACTGACGTTGATCGCCTTGTAAAAATGTTCTTCGACCAGGAGAAAGAACAAATCAATCGCGAGTACCGAAAACTTCTCAATGCAATTGAGGCCATTAAAGAAGTTCAAAGCGATATCAAGGATTATCAAACCTACCGTGAGAAAAGCCTTGAAACCATTCGAACCTTTCACACCACTCTTCTGAATTCTGAATTCCTGAAGGAAATTCCTAAAGCAGCCGAAGACGGAGAAATTCAGAGCAAACAAGTAAAGAAAGCCAAGGAATTAAAAGAGGAGATCGAACTCGTACTAAACAGCAGCGATCAACAAGACAAAGACATATTATCCATTGGAAGAAAGATCGAAAATAGCTATCCTGTCCTTGGCATTTACCTTTCTTCTAAGTACTTCCTTTCTTACTTCAAAGAATACGTCAGCAAAGTCAGAAAAACTGAAAGAACGATTCTGAAACCAAAAGGCTATTCACTCACGAGTGATCTAGCCCCCGTTACGGCTCAATACGAAGCCGATAAAGCGGCTTTGCAGCTTCGAGCGGAAACTTATAAGGGAGAACAGAATTCATCTCGCTGGAGCGATCTGAGAGCTGAAATCGAGCAAAAGAAATCTGCTCTGCAGGTGGAAGGTCGCTCTGCTGTCAACCGCGCTGAGGAATTTGAAAGACTGAATTACCTCCTCGAGTTTAGGCAAGCTGGAGTTCCCCAGCCAGAGGCCGCAGAATCTTTCTCTAGTGAACTCGAGCTCGAAGCACTTGCGCTTGAAGTCGAACTTGAACTATTCTCTATTTAACCATTATTCAACCTACACACAATGATCAATATCAAAAATTACTTTTCAGAGGCTCAGAATATCAACTGGTCAAACATGCCAGAAGCATTGGCCAAAGGACATAAACTTATCGAAGGGGCTGCTCAGAACAACTGGGCTGCATATAACTCCAATGAGAATATCAAAAGGGTTGTTGAAGCTTACTTCCAAAAGTTAGATGATTATTTAGCCAAGAACCCAAACAAGCCCGCCAAACCTGATCCAAAGCAAAAGCCAACTCCTAAGCCTAAACCGATTCCTGATAAGAAAACCTCAAAGAAGAACTATTCTGGTAAGAAAGTCGAGATTCGACCTGCCTCAAAAAGCTCTTCCAAGTTCATCGTATGGGATGTGGCCACGGATCAAAAGTTTGCGAATGAAAAATTCAATTCGATTGAAAATGCTGAATCTTTCATCGAAGAAAATGACATGGTCCTGGTGCGAACAATCACCAATGAGGAAGAGCCAGAGGAAGTCGAAGCGGATCTTGTAGAGCGAATTGATACTGATGTACAATTCATCAAACGATACGCAAACATGCATGGTAAAGTCAAGACACAAGCTCAAATTCTCAACCTACTTGCTGGACTTCAAAGAGCCATTTTGGAAAGAAGGATCCGTAAGGATTCACCATTCGCAAAGGAAATTGCTTTGATGCAGGACCAACTCATAAAAGCTTATGAGAAAATGGGAGACATGGCTGAGATCAAGATCGACGCGAAAAATCTGAAACGCTATCTTGAAATTGCGAATAGCCAAGAAAGCATGTTGTCGATTGCGCTTCTTAAAGCCTATGTTGGATTGAATGGAAAAGTGGGCATAAAGGAAAAAGCTGAGCGCTTGATGAATCGCATGGAGAAAGCTGTTAAAGGCGGTAAAATCTCTCGAAATGACAAGTATTCTAAAAAGCTTAATAATGCCTACGAAAACTTAAAGTCATTCCTTGAAGGAAATGCGAGCTCACTAAGCATAGCTAAAGCTGAGCTCAATGGGCTGCTCGGTATCGTTGGAGAAGATTTATTCAGTCAAAAAAAAAGTCTAAACGGAACCGACGGGGAAGAGGACTTTGGGGATGAAACGATAATTGTGCCTTCTGGTGAGCTCCTTGGAATGGAATTTCAAACCATTGGGCTGACAGGTAAATACAAAGAGCTAATCGGCGATCCATCAGTGGGATTTTCTGCAATGGTTTACGGACTCCCCAAATCGGGTAAATCCACCCTTTGTTTGGACTTTGCGAAACACTTGGCCAGCAATCACGGCAAAGTGCTTTTTTGCGCCATTGAAGAAGGTTTTGGGTACACGTTGAAAGAGAAGATTGACCGACTCAATGCTTCACACACCAATCTATTTATCACAGACCGAATTCCTTCCGATGTGAGCATGTATCAATTTGTATTCATCGATTCCGTTTCAAAAGCGGGTATCAACATTCCAGACATAGAGCTCCTTCAAAAACAGCACCCAGAAACCTCATTCATTTTTATCTATCACACTACCAAAGAAGGCCGATTCAAGGGAACGAACACCCATGCCCACGAGGTCGACGTTATAATTGAGGTGGCCAAGGGTGAGGCCAAGGCGACAGGGAGGTTTAATGCGGGTGGGAAGATTATGATTCAGGAAAATGAATAAAAAGAAAATTTACTCTTTTAGGAATTTGATGTTACCAAATTCATCAAATTCTCGACTTTCTGCAAATTCGATTTGAATGAGCATGTTATCACTACTTCTAGATTTTGTTTTATAGAATGTTAGATCACAAAAATCTAACTCAGCATCATCAGGAAAATGTTCTAGCTGTTTCTTAAGTTCTCCTACAGTTATTCTTTTCGACATATTTGCGTAGATCTTGATATTTGGTATTATGATTAGCCCTCAGAAAATTGAGTTTACACTACTTCATCTTGACTATACTCTTCCGGGAAAACAATTCTATAACGTCTAAGATTAAGAGCGTTTTTGGAATAAAAGCATATTTGATACGCGGGTCTAAAGTCCATAAATGCATGTTCTTTATCCTCAAAGTAACGTATAAAAGAGAACCGTGAATTATAGCTCTTGCTCTTTATCCCATAAGCTCTAATAGCTTCGAATTTGAATGTCCTAACTGTATCTCGAAGATGTTCAATAATTCTTCTAATCTTAGTCGTTTCATCAGCTAATCCTTGTTTTACAAGTTCTTCATACGTATTTACGAATTGGGACAAGTGATCTGTATTTCCGATAAGGTCACAGCATTTTTCATCATTAAAATCGCAAACAGCCTGACATATAATATAGCCATTCGCATATTTTCTGATTTCACGTCCCCACCAATGCGCATTTTCGATGAAGGCTTCCCAAAAATAGTAACCATCTCCTAGCCAACTATTTTCCCATGAACAGATATAGGGCCCTTCTCTTTCCAGCTTATCGAGATCCGTGAATCTGTCCTCTAGAGTTTGATAGACAATTTTCACTTTGCTTTATTTACAATTGTGTGGTTTGGCTTCTTAAAATATCAGCTAAGCTAGATAGATTGTACGTAGGTAATATAACACCAGGAACGTTGGCTTGAGTAGTTACAATACTGATGTAAGCTCTAAGATAGGGGAATAGCAATGCAATGCTGTTTCTGTAAAAGAAGTCCGGAATTTCTTCAATATTTGAAACGTTTTCAAACCCGAAAAGTCCCGTACATGTTACATCAACGAAGAGATTGCTCTCATTACCCTTACTGAAGATCATTGACCGAAATTCAAGCTCAAATTCGGCAGTTGATTGGTTGAAACGACCACTAGTCTCAAATTTAATATCTAATTCTTTGTCAGAGTGATTACTGAGGTTCAATGAAAATTTTTCGAACTTGTATTCCTTAATGTTGAAAGCTGCTTTTTGCATCTCATTTTACGTTAAATAAATAAAAAACCCGAAGGAAACTTCGGGCTTAAATCGTTATTTAGGCTTGTTACAGTCTGTTTAGGAGGATCTTGAGAGGTGATATGATAATAGTGTGTGTTATCTAAAAACTCTTTAAAAGTTGGTCCTACACTATCAAAAGCCTCACTCTTTGCCCAATCCTCAAGTACCTTTTCTCTAGGTGTTTCCTGAAGGTACTTCATTAAATCATCAAAAAAGTTGCTCATGGCTATAAAACTAGTTGCAAAAGTACAAATACTAACGAATTCTCAAAATTTATTTTTATCGCTGTTTATCAGCACTTTAGTCGAATCCACACTTACTTTTTAAACTAAAGGAACCGTCGACTAATAATAATTTCTAAAATAGAAACGAACCAAATCAATAATTGTTGCCTTAAATGATAAATAATCGAGTACTCAATTCATTTCCCCAAAAACTTTTCATAATTGCTTGGTTTCTGACTGATGCAAATATTAATCAAATAGTGTCCTTTAACTCTTTTTCTAAATAGGGTATCAACATTCCGGACATAGAACTACTTCGTAAACAGCACCCGGAAACCTCATTCATTTTTATCTATCACACTACCAAAGAAGGCCGCTTCAAGGGAACCAACACCCACGCTCACGAAGTTGATGTTATCATCGAAGTTGCCAAGGGCGAAGCCAAGGCTACTGGGAGGTTTAGCGCTGGAGGGAAGATGAAAATATAGGAAACCTAGATTCTCATCGAATTCAAATTATTTCATCTTTGAAATGACTTTATATTTTTTTACAACTTTATAGACTTCGAGAGCCTGCCGCTAATTATAATTCGAGTCCTCTATTAATAGTTCTTTGGAATCGTTTAGTAAATACTTTCTATTCAAACAATTTTTGATTTGATGATTTAATCATTCCATCTTTTTTGTCCGCCACAAACAAATGTTCCATCAGGATTCTTGCAAAAACCAGTATAGGCATCTCCACATATAAAATATCCATTGGGGTTTTTACAAAACCCGTTGTATGCTCCTCCACAAACAAATGTTCCATTGGGATTTTTACAAAAGCCATTGTAAGCTCCTCCGCAAACGAAAGTTCCGTCTGGATTAATGCAAAACCCATCAAACGCTCCTCCACAAACGAAAGTTCCATCGGGGTTTTTGCAAAAGCCAGTATATGCACCTCCGCAAACATAAGTTCCGTCGGGGTTTTTGCAAAAGCCGGTATATGCACCGCCACAAACATAAGTTCCGTCTGGGTTTTTACAAAATCCATTATACGCGCCACCACAAACAAAGTACCCATTAGGATTTTTACAAAAGCCATTATACGCCCCCCCACAAACAAATGTTCCATCAGGATTCTTGCAAAAGCCAGTATAGGCATCTCCACATATAAAATATCCATTGGGGTTTTTACAAAACCCGTTGTATGGACTTGCAACAAAAAACCGGACAAAAAGTTAAGCGGCATTTTTGATTTTCTTTGATTCTTCGAACTCACATATTGTCAAGTCGCCCAACG
>CALRZB010000136.1:0-7397 GCA_943372555.1 Chryseobacterium gleum
GGCCTGGCTTTCTATTTCGCCTGCAAAAGCCGAGGCATCAGCATCCGCCAAACTCCAGAATTGTTTACTTTCATCTGGAAGTACCTCAAAAAATACCCCCAAGATTTTCTTACTGCGCCAAGGCAGCCTCGCCAACCGGCGGATATCCAATAGTGTGACAATGAGACAGTGTGGCTGTGTGACAGTGGAACTCAGTGTGGCAGTGCGACAGTGTGGCTGTGCGACAGTGGAAAAGCGAACGAAGTGAGCCCAGTGAGCGCAGCGAACTGAAGTCAAAAAGGGGGGGACACTGAAGCGCAGCTTCGGTTCCACCCTCGCCTCTGGCGGGGTACACCCGCGCCCCAGCGCGTTACACCCCCGCGAAGCAGGGTACACCACACTTCGCGTGTTTTTTTTTTGTGGAATACCACTTTTAGGGTATTTTTGCACTCAGAAACCAATTTAGAAGTAATCTAAATAAAAGCAAGCATCACAGAACAAATAGGTGCTTCAAGGGTTTTAAACAAAAAGGACGGCCAATGATTAAGGTGAACGATAGCGCGAAAGCTCAAGTAACTAAACTTCTCGCAGAAGAAAAACATCCCGAAAATGCATTCGTACGCGTCGGCGTTGAAGGCGGTGGATGTTCTGGTCTGATGTACCAACTCACTTTCGATCACGAAATGAAAGAAGGTGATCAAGTATTCGAAGACAATGATGTGAAAGTTGTTGTCGACAAAAAATCATTCCTCTACCTCATCGGTACTGAACTCGAGTACACTGGCGGACTTAACGGAAAAGGATTCGTTTTCAAAAATCCTAATGCCTCACGCACTTGCGGCTGTGGTGAAAGTTTTTCAATCTAATACCACCAAGCAAAAATGGCTTACGAGGGCGACGAAACATTAGAATCGGTTACCAATAAAGAATACGAGTTCGGTTTTACAACCAACATCGAATCTGATAAAGCACCGGCTGGACTTTCGGAAGATACTATCCGAATGATCTCAGCTAAAAAAGAAGAGCCGCTATGGCTTCTCGAGTGGAGATTAGAGGCTTTTAAAATTTGGCAAAAAATGACTGAACCTGAATGGGCTCATGTACATTACACCAAACCAGATTTTCAAGCAATCTCGTACTATTCTGCTCCAAAGAAAAAAGTTACCCTAAACAGCATCGACGAAATCGACCCTGAGTTGCGCCGCACAATGGACAAACTCGGTATCTCACTTGAAGAACAAAAGCGCCTTAGCGGTGTAGCTGTCGACTTCGTACTTGACTCTGTTTCTGTTGCGACTTCTTTCAAAGAAAAATTAGGTGAACTGGGGATTATATTCTGCTCGATGAGCGATGCAATCAAAGAACACCCAGAGCTCATCAAACAATACATGGGAACTGTAGTGCCTCGCACTGACAATTTCTACGCTGCGCTCAATAGTGCAGTATTTACCGACGGTTCATTCTGTTACATTCCCAAAGGCGTGAAATGCCCGATGGAATTGAGCACCTATTTCAGAATCAATGAATCGGGAACAGGACAATTCGAACGCACACTTGTTGTTGCTGACGAAGGCTCTTTTGTTTCTTACCTAGAGGGATGCACTGCTCCGCAACGCGACGAGAATCAATTGCACGCTGCTGTAGTAGAACTCATCGCACACAAAGATGCTGAGATCAAATACAGCACAGTTCAAAACTGGTATCCTGGTGATAAAGATGGAAAAGGTGGTGTATTCAACTTCGTTACAAAACGAGGACTCTGCGCTGGTGATCATTCCAAAATTTCTTGGACACAAGTTGAAACAGGTTCTGCCATCACATGGAAATATCCGAGCTGCATTTTGAAAGGAAATTATAGCACAGGAGAATTCTATTCTGTAGCCGTGACCAACAATCACCAGCAAGCCGATACAGGAACAAAAATGATCCACATCGGTCATCATACTACCAGCACCATTATCTCAAAAGGAATTAGTGCAGGTAACAGTCAGAACTCATACCGCGGACTTGTGCAAATCAACAAATCAGCTGATCACGCGCGCAATTTCTCGCAATGTGATTCTCTGCTAATGACCGACCAATGCGGCGCACACACCTTCCCTTACATTGAAGTAAAAAATAAAACAGCCAAAGTGGAACACGAGGCTACAACTTCAAAAATCGGTGAAGACCAAATATTCTATTGCCTCCAAAGAGGTATCGATCAAGAGAAAGCAATTTCACTTATCGTAAATGGATACGCGAAAGATGTACTAAACAAACTCCCAATGGAATTCGCAGTAGAAGCGCAGAAGCTTCTTGCGATCTCTCTAGAAGGAAGCGTGGGATAGTGTGATAGTTTGGTAGTGTGATAGTTTGATAGTTTGATAGTTTGATAGTTTGATAGTTTGATAGAAATTAAGAATAAAAATAATGCTTATAGCTTAAAGCTAATAGCCTACAGCCAATAACGATGATTGAAATAAAAAACTTACATGCCCGCATTGATGAGAAGGAAATCCTTTGTGGGTTGAATCTTGTTGTGAAACCGGGAGAAGTGCATGCGATTATGGGACCGAATGGTTCTGGTAAATCTACACTTGCTTCTGTGCTTGCGGGTAAAGAAGATTATGAAGTAACTGAAGGAAGCGTTGACTTCAACGGCAAAGATTTATTGGACATGGCTCCAGAAATCAGAGCACGTGAAGGCCTCTTCCTTGCATTTCAATATCCAGTAGAAATTCCAGGTGTAAGCAATATGAACTTCATCAAAGCAGCAGTGGCTGAAACTCGCGAGCACCGCGGACTTCCAGCGCTTACTGCGAAAGAATTTTTACAACTTGTAAATGAAAAATCGAAACTCGTTGAGCTCGATGGTCAACTGACGAATCGTTCGGTTAACGAAGGTTTCAGTGGTGGTGAGAAAAAGAGAAACGAAGTATTCCAAATGGCAATGCTCGATCCCACATTCGCTATTCTTGACGAAACAGATTCTGGTCTTGATATCGACGCATTGCGCATCGTAGCAAACGGTGTAAATGCGATGAGAAGCCCAGAGCGTTCTTTCGTTGTGATCACACACTATCAACGTCTGCTCGAATTCATCATACCTGATTTCGTACACGTACTTTACAAAGGAAGAATTGTAAAGTCTGGAACAAAAGAACTTGCTCTCGAGCTAGAAGAAAGAGGTTACGATTGGATCAAAGAAGAAGTAGCAGCAGAACAAGCATAATAATGGAAACAACCACCGACATTCGTCCAAAAGACAAAATGATCGCACTTAGCGAATCAGCGGAATCGGCGTTGTCTGCTGCCCTTCCAGAAGTTGTTGCAAATGCGAAAGCTCAATTGCAACAACTCGAAATACCGACCACACGAAACGAAGAATGGAAGTACACACGCACCACTCGTATCGCTGCTGAGTCATGGTCGATTCAAAAAGATACCAATTCAAACGGTCTTGAAAATACTATCATTGATAATCTCGACGCTATTCGCATCGTATTTATTAATGGATTCTTTAGCGCTGAAAACAGCGCCATTTCTGACGTTGAAGGATTGACAATTTTATCAAATGAAAATATCACTTCTGAAAATCTGAAGAAATTCATCGTTGCTTCCCCTGCAAATTTCTTTGAAGCGTTACAACAAACTTCTTCTACTTCAGCCGTATTTATTTCTGTAGATAAAAACACTGCAATTGAAAAACCATTGCATATTGTTCATCTTACCAATGCGCCGCAAGCACTTGCTTTGCCAAGTGTTTTTGTAAATGTTGAAACAAGCGCATCAATCAATATCACTGAGAGTTTTCACGGTTTCGAAACCGCTAAAACCCTTACCATTCGATCACTTCACATCAATGTAGAAGCGAATGCAAATATTGAATTCAATAAAATTCAAGCAGAGAAAGATGAACAATTTCACATCTCTGTAGACAATGTAAATATCGCAAACGACGGACGTTCAAACTTCAATACACTTACCGTAGACGGAGGTTGGACACGCAATGATTTGCGCATCTCGCTTGATGGTCAAAACATCGAAGCAAATCTAAATGGCTTCTATTTGCCACGCGGATCACAACTTGTAGACAATCATACGAAAGTCGATCACCGATTCCCACATTGCAATAGCAATGAGCTTTACAAAGGAATTCTTTTTGATCAATCACAAGGTGTATTCAATGGTAAAGTATATGTGCGCAAAGACGCTCAAAAAACAAACGCATATCAAAACAATGCGAATGTGCTTGTAGGCGAAGACGCTCAAATGAATACCAAACCAGAACTTGAAATCTATGCAGACGATGTGAAATGTAGTCACGGAACTACCACAGGTCAGATAGACGAAAGCGCAATGTTTTATCTTCGTGCACGCGGACTAAGTGAAGACTCAGCCCGTAAATTATTGACCACTGCTTTTATCAATGATGTATTGAACAAAGTAGAAAACGAAACTGTTCGCACACATATAATCGAAGTTCTCGCTCACAAAGGATTGCTTTACAATTAAAAATAAAATGGAAACAGTAGCCAACCGTCTTGACGTCGCTAGCCTTAGGGATGAGTTCCCTATTCTGCACCAAGAGGTAAATGGTTACCCATTGGTTTATTTGGATAATGCTGCTACTTCTCAAAAACCTCTTTCGGTAATTGAGAGTATCACCAACTATTATTTGGGATACAATGCAAACATTCACCGAGGTGTGCACAAGCTTGCAACCCTTGCTACAGAAGCGTTTGAAGGCACTCGTAAAAAGGTTGCGGCATTTCTAAACACTCCAGATACTCGCGAAATAATCTTCACCACAGGCACTACAGATTCAATTAATCTAGTAGCACAAACATTTGGAAAAGCAAATCTGAATGCGGGTGATGAAATTTTACTTTCCACATTAGAACACCATTCCAATATAGTTCCGTGGCAAATGATTGCACAAGAAAAAGGTGCAATTATCAAAGTGATTCCAATCACTGCAGACGGCCAATGGCAGGTGGATCAACTGGACAACCTTATTACATCCAAAACAAAAATCATCGCGGTTAATCACGTGTCCAACGCGTTGGGAACAATTAACCCGATTGAATTAGTAATAGAAAAGGCAAAAAAAGTTGGCGCTAAAGTGATGATTGATGGCGCACAATCTGTAGTTCATTTTGCTATTGATGTAAAAAAACTAGATTGTGATTTTTACTGCTTCAGTGCACACAAACTCTACGGTCCGACTGGGGTTGGTGTCCTTTATGGAAAAGCGGATTTGCTCGAAGCCATGCCTCCTTATCGCGGCGGTGGTGAGATGATTCATACTGTTTCATTCAATGGAACCACGTACAACGAGATCCCTCATAAATTCGAAGCAGGCACTCCAAACATTGAAGGCATTATTGCTTTTGGCGCAGCTATCGACTTCGCTACATCGCTAGATGCAGAATCCGTTCATGAGCACGAGCAGGAATTGTTGAATTACGCTACAGAGAAATTAAAATCCATAGAAGGATTAAAAATATATGGCGATCATGCGAACAAAGTTTCCGTGATTTCCTTTTTAGTAGAAGGCATTCATCCGTTTGATTTGGGCACATTGCTCGACAATCAAGGCGTGGCTGTGCGCACTGGACATCATTGCACACAACCATTGATGGAGCACTACGGAATACCCGGAACGGTGCGTGCATCGTTTGCGATTTACAATACAAAAGAAGAAGTTGATTTGCTTTACAATGCCCTTGTAAAAGCTATTTCAATGTTGAAATAATACAGACCGTGAACCTAGAAGCAAGACAACAAGAAATTATTTCCGAGTTTGGAATGTTCGACGACTGGATGCAGAAGTACGAATACATTATTGAACTTGGTAAAGAACTTCCTGTTATTAAAGAGCAATACAAGGTCGAAGACAACCTCATTAAAGGGTGTCAATCGAAAGTGTGGTTGCATGCAGAAAACAATAGTGACGGAACACTTTCTTTCACTGCAGACAGCGACGCAATCATCACGAAAGGACTTGTTTCTCTAGTGATTCGTGTGTTAGATGGATTGCCTGCGAACGACATTGCACAAGCCGACCTTCATTTTGTAAACGACATCGGACTCACCAGTCACCTAAGCCCCACCAGAAGCAACGGATTGGCCTCGATGATCAAACAGATGAAGATATACGCGTTGATTGGTAGCAGGTAGCAGGTGGTAGGTAGTAAGTAGTAGGTAGCTCAACAAAAGCAAAAGCCAATAGCTAAAAGCCAATAGCCAAAGGCCAACGGCCAAAAGCCAGAAAAAAATGACAAAAACAGAAATACAAAACAAAGTCATCGAGAAGCTCAAGACCATTTATGATCCTGAGATTCCGGTGGATATATATGAGTTGGGTTTGGTGTATATGATTGATGTGAACGATGAAAATTTTGTGACCATCACCATGACACTTACATCGCCATCTTGTCCGGTAGCGGAAACGCTCCCTCCTGAAGTAGAAGAGAAAGTAGCATCGGTAGAAAATGTAACCGGCGCCAAAGTAGAGATCACCTGGGAACCAACATGGGACAAGAGCATGATGAGTCAGGAGGCGATGTTGGAGTTGGGATTTTTATAAAAGTGTGGCAGTTAGACAGTGAATGCAGTGTGGCAGTTTGGTAGTGTGGTAGTGTGAAAGTGATGGAAGTGATGGAAGAATTAGTTTAAAAACTCCTGAACTCTGTGAAACTTTGTGTGCTCTGTGTCCAAGTGAACCACCTCCCTAATTCAAAAATAAAAAATCATCCTTCGACAGGCTCAGGAACCGACCCAAATCAAAAATAATCCTTCGACGGGCTCAGGAACCGACCCAAATCAAAAATAAAAAATAAAAAATAAAAAATTTCGATGAAGAAGCTTGCAATACTTGGATCAACTGGCTCAATTGGGACACAGGCCTTGGACGTTGTTTCAGCGCATCCAGATGAGTTTAGTGTTGAAGTATTGACAGCACATAGCAATGCTGATTTGCTTATTTCTCAAGCATTAAAATACAAAGTCAACAGCGTAGTAATCGGTGATGAATCGAAATACGAGACTGTAAAAAATGCATTGTGGGAAGCAGGTGTGAAAGTATATGCAGGAGCGAAAGCTTTAGAACAAATAGTAGAATCTTCAGAAGTAGAAATGGTATTGACCGCGTTAGTTGGCGCGGCGGGCTTACGACCTACGATCAATGCCATTGAGGCTGGAAAGCAAATCGCTTTAGCCAATAAAGAAACATTAGTTGTTGCCGGCGATTTGGTTACCAAACTGGCGCGTCAGAAAGGCGTCAACATCTATCCTGTCGATAGCGAGCATTCAGCAATCTTTCAATGCCTCGCGGGTGAATGGGACAACAAAATCGAGAAAATCTATTTAACAGCCTCCGGAGGCCCTTTTAGAGGTAAGTCTAAGGAAGAGTTGGCAACAGTTACGAAGGC
>CALRZB010000137.1:0-7395 GCA_943372555.1 Chryseobacterium gleum
TAAACATCCAAATTGGGATATGGGTGCGAAGATCACAATCGACTCTGCATCGTTGATGAATAAAGGATTGGAGGTGATTGAAGCCAAGTGGTTGTTCAATTTGCAGCCAGATCAAATCGATGTCATAGTGCATCCTCAATCCATCATTCACAGCATAGTGCAGTTTGAAGATGGAAGCATGAAAGCACAAATGGGATTGCCAGATATGAAGTTGCCGATACAATATGCGTTAGGTTTTCCGAAGCGTTTATCGGCCGATTTTCCGAGATTCAATTTCATGAATTATCCTCAGCTCACATTCGAGCAGCCTGATAGAGAAACATTCCGTTGCTTGAATTTAGCATTTGATGCTATGAAGCAAGGCGGCAATATGGCGTGTATCATGAACGCAGCAAATGAGATTGCGGTAGCATTGTTCTTACAAGATAAAATTGGGTTTTTGCAGATTGCAGATGTGGTAGAGCGCACGATGGAGAAGGCCGTATTTATAGCACAACCAAGTTTAGATGATTTCATCGCCAGTGATGGCGAAGCCCGCAGAATTGCATCAGAACAAGTCTAAATCAGCCTGCAAAGTGACCGAGGTATTCTGATCGGGAGTTCGTGGGGTAGTTGGTAATAAGTAGCAGGTAGTAGGTTGTAGGTCGTAGGTTTCCGGAATCAGGAATCAGAAATTAGAAATCATTCCCACGAACTCCCCACCACCACTCAACCTCATCTTCTTCCCATTCAGCACCTATCCACAATATGAGCGAAAAAAATGAGTTGCTTTGAGTAAACCTGACAAAATGAAAAAGCTAATTCACCTCGGAATTTTAGTAGTATTTCTACTTTCATTTCTTCCAACAGAAGCGCAGACTCGCGCTGGGCAGATGAATGCAAAAGAGCGAGAGCGCGTAACTCGCAAAGCCAATCGCTGGTCAAAGCGCCGCATGAAAGCCGCCAAATACGATATGACAAATGTTAAGTGCAACGTGCGCAAGTCTAGGAGATATGCAAGGAAGCAACACTGATAGTTTGGTAGTAAGACAGTGTGGCGGTGAGACAGTGGACCCGAGTGGAAACAAATGCACACAAATGAAAAAGGGTATATAAAAAAGCCAATAGCCAGCAGCCTTATCCGAAATCAGGAATTCGAAATTCGGAATCACTTGTGTGCATTTGTTTCCATTTGGCTACACTGTCAACGACCCCACGACCCCACGAACTCCCGACCCCACGAACTCCCGACCCCACGACACCACGACCCCACGAACTAACAAACTACCCTCACTTTGTAAACGAAAAAATACTCGACAATCCCGCCATTCTTATAAATCGGAATAGTTGCAAGCAATTCTTGTTGAGTAAAACTCTTCTGTTCCATTGGATCGGTATACAAATGAGAGGTTGTAATAAAAATAGCTTCACCCCCTTTGGTTAGTGGCGCCTTGTCCTTTTCTATCCATGCATATTTATGTAGATCATCCAAATCGCCGATGGCCCTAACCTCCGAACCATAAGTTCTCGCTATGTAATGGTCTATGTGAGCACCAGGAAACCATCTCGTAATGATTATTGGAATATCCTTTTGAATTCTGCCTTCTGTTTCCAGTTGCACTTTCAATTCCCGAAATTCATCTCCCGCTTGTTTCCAACCAAACATATCCAAGGTAAAATCCTTTCTGCCCACTTTTTCAATGCGCTCAGCATTATCCGCCATAGAATAATTATTGATTACGTAATCACCAATCAAAGCCGCGACTAAAAACAACACTACCGAAGCAAGCGATAAAATTAGTGCTCTTCGCATCCGGCGTTCTGCAAAAATCGCAGTTGGAATAATCAATAAGGTAAACGCAGGAGCGCTCCAATGCGGAAGCGTCTTATTCCAGCATGCAACACCAATAAAAACCAAAATTAGCGGCAACGTTGTAAGTAAAAATAACCTATCGATTGAGCTGCTCACTGCAAACCTTCTTCGAATCATATAAGAAACGGCGATTACTATCATAAACCAGTTGAACGGTCCATTATAAAGAATACCTCCCAAAATTTCTTGAAGCAAATAATCGAAATGAAACTCGCGTATTTCATTTACGCGATTAGAATGAAAAGCAAAACTCGCAAAGTCATTTTGTAAGTTCCAAACAATTATTGGAGAAATAACCGCTACAGTTAAAATTCCTCCCAGATACAAATTCACACGAGTCAACCAATTTGGCCGCTTTGACAGAATAAACAATATCATTCCCAGCCATAAAAAACCACTATGCACCTTAGAGAGCATTGCCATTCCTACAAAAATTCCGAAATAAATCCAATAAATTCGAACTCGCGCTTCAGAAACCACTATTGCGCACATCGACCAAATTGCAGCCAATATAAAAGTCATCATTGCCGAATCTGGCATAATAAAAACACCAGCTATCAGTGATGCGTAAATACTACCGCTAAACATCAATGCGCCGATAAGTCCCGCCCGCTCATTTGCCAAACCAGAGATAATCTTGAAAATGAGAAATATATTAAACGTTCCCAATAACAAAGGGAAAAAGCGAATCGCTAACTCCGAGCTAAATTTCAGATTAAACGTGCTCAATTGGATTAACCACCCAACAAAGGGGGGATGATCAAAATGACTCAAATCAGGATAACGCGCGTAGGTTAAATAATAAACTTCGTCAATGCCCAATTCGGTGTCTAGCGCGAACAAACCGCGAATGATAAGCGACACCGCCATGAGGGAATATAGAGCGAGACGCTTTGGCTTTGGATCTATTGGATAATTGTGCATACTTCATTCTTAATAAAAACGCCCATACAAAAACGACTATACCTAGAATAAGACTCCTATAAATCGCTGTTTTCATATCATTCACCATTGCCGACGTCTTCTGAGGCAAATGCCCATCAACAGATCTAATAATAGGATTAGTAAAAACTTTTGTTCCAGAATCGGTGATATACTCCATTCTAACATATGTTTTCGTGGAATCAAATTCCCACCTAACATCTTGGACACGTTCAGTTACTAAAACTGTATCACTATTGTCCGTTATCAAACGTACACATTTCACCGAATCGCTAAAATGTGCATTTAATGCGTTATCATCCATTCTAAAAGACTGCAAAGGTAATTCCTCCCGAATGTTCATTCGCTTTTGTGAAATATCAGCAAACTCAGGCGAATTAAACTCAACTGCAAAATGACGACCCTTCTTCAATGCAATATTCACCGCGTCTTGTTTGGGGTTGCGCGACAACACATACGTTCCGCAACGCCCTATATCCGTTAGCTTTTTGTAGTTGTGACAATCGTCTGAGCCTAAAATAAAAACAGGATTTCCTCCAGACAGCGCCATGTCCCAGTGCTTTAGAGACTTTCGCAGTTTATTAACTGCTTCAAAACAATCGTAACCACGTATCAATTCCAAATCGGATTCAGAATATGCCCCACGTAAGCTCGGATGTGCTATTGAAATCAGAGAACCTACATTCTTTGACTTCAATAAATCAATCATCGTTTGCTTCTGATTTCTATTCTGAATAAATGGAAAATCCAACCATATAATTTTAGAAGCTCCAATAACCAACTGATGAGCTTTCAAAAAGCCCCATCCGTGCTCATAAACTTGGACACTTCCCTGATTAACCCTATGATAATCCGACATTGCAAACAGATCATAGCCAAGGCTATCATAAGTCTCCATTACGTCCTGAGCGGTTCCATTGCCATTGGTGAGTCCAGACCAACAATCAGAATGCGCATGAAAATTACACATCATGCCCTTGCTGCCATCCCATGTTTCATAAGGATTGTAGTACTCGCTTCCCTGAAATGGAGCGGGCTCAGGAAAATCATACCAATTGCTTTGGGTGTATAATAAAACGCCAAAAGACACTATTGCCAAAACAAGCCATGAAAGACCTATAAAAAACATCCGTACACCATATAGTATTCTTTGAATGCTCATGCTACAAACTTCGCATTCCAACTTGATGCCTATATCAATCCAATTTGAAATTGATATTTACTAATTGTAAATATGCGAAGTGTCATAATATTTTATTCTCATTCACTTCATATGAAGATCAATTTGTCAAGTCAAATTTGCCGCGCAAACAAATAAGGTTCATTTGATAGAATTCATTTCATCAAAGCATCAATTTTCTAAAAGGCCTCAGGCTAGCAGAACCTCTCCCCCCTATACTTCGCTAATCCTTAATCTAAAAAATAATCAACATGCGATTCAACGAACGTAGAGTAGTTTCTGCCGTGGTAATTTCCGATGTCCATCTTGGAACATATGGCTGCCACGCAAGTGAATTGGTGCGTTACCTTAAGTCAATTGCACCAAAAAAATTGATCCTAAACGGGGATATTATCGACATCTGGCAATTCTCAAAAAAGTATTTTCCTCAAGAGCACATGGCTGTTATCAAAGAGATAACAAGACTGCTCTCTCACGGCACCGAAGTCTACTACATCACCGGAAACCATGATGAAATGCTTAGAAAATTTGCTGGTCACAAAATTGGCAATCTCACAATTGACAATAAAATGGTTCTCGAATTAGATGGAAAGAAAAACTGGATATTTCACGGGGATGTTTTTGATGTAACAATGAAGTATTCTCCTTGGATCGCACATCTTGGTGGCAAAGGATACGACTTACTTATACTCCTAAACCGAACGGTCAATCGGTTGTTAGAAAAAATGGGAAAAGAGAAAATTTCTTTGTCAAAAAGAATAAAAGACGGCGTCAAAGCTGCAATCAAACATATCGACGACTTCGAGAATACCGCCATAACATTGGGCATTCGCAACAACTATGACTTTGTTATCTGCGGACACATCCACCGACCAATCATTCGGGAAGTAAAAACAGAAGAAGGAAATATAACATACCTAAACAGCGGAGATTGGGTGGAAAATCTAACGGCACTTGAATACAACAATGGAGAATGGAGCCTTTTCGAATATGATAAAGCTGAACTACCTCCTCTTACAGCTGTCGACGAAAAAGACCACCTAATGTCACTCAATAGCAAAGAGCTTTTCAAACTCCTCACACACGAGTTAAACATGGCCACATCATGAAAATATTATATGCAATCCAAGGCACAGGTAATGGACATATTTGTCGCGCAGCCGAACTAATACCAGAATTTGAAAAATACGGCGAAGTCGATGTTTTGGTAAGTGGCACAGAATACCATTTGACATTACCCTGGAAAATAAAATACCAACTCCACGGACTTACTCTTGTTCTCGGAAACCACGGCGGTATCGACTATGTGCGCACATTCGCAAAAAATCAATTGCGCAGATTTATTAAAGAAGTTCAATCGCTCCCTGTGCAAGATTACGACCTTGTCATTTCAGATTTCGAACCGGTATCGGCATGGGCTTGTTATATGCAACACAAAGACTGCTATGGCATCGGAAATCAATTTGCCCTGCAGCAAAGAGGAGTTCCGCTGCCACAGAAAAGAGATCTTGTCGGAAAATTCATACTTAATAGCTATGCACCAGTAAGCATAACCTATGGCATGCATTTCAAACGATACAACCCCAATATTCGAACACCCATCATAAGACGAAATGTTAGACTCGCAGAACCTAGCAATTCAGGTCACTACACTGTGTATTTATGTCAAAATGACGAAACTTCAATTTCACTTGTATTACAAGCGTTTCCAGATATCCGTTGGGAGGTGTTTTCAAAGCAATGCAAAACAGTTTACACCAGAGGAAACATCAAGTTTTTTCCTATTGAAGAAAGTACTTTCTTAGAAAGCTTAAAAACGTGTGAGGGCATTATATGTGGAGCTGGATTCGGAACAGCTTCAGAAGCACTGTTCCTTGGAAAAAAACTATGCGTGATTCCAACAAAAAATCAAATGGAACAAAAGTGCAACGCTGTCGCTTTGGAAGAAATGGGAACTACCGTCTTGCCCAGTTTACAACTCAAGCAATATGTTCAAATTCACAAATGGCTAGAAAAACCAATGCCAGAGCGCATTCTATACCCAGACAACGCCGCAACTATCGCTTTTGAAATGATCGAAACACTGCTGGAAAGACAGGTTAGTTTGTTAGTGTGCTAGTGTGTTCGTGTGGTCGGGAGGTCGTGGGGTTGTTGGTAATAAGTAGTAGGTGGTAGGTAGAAAGAACCCACGACCCCACGAACTAGATCGTCGTGATGTCCTTATCCTTCACTGCCAAGATCTCGTCCACTTTCTTGTTGTAACGATCTGTTACTTCTTGAACTTTTGCTTCGCCTGATTTGGCTTCGTCTTCTGGTAGACCGTCTTTCTGAGCCTGTTTGATAAAGTCAATAGCATCCTTACGTGATGTGCGGATAGCCACTTTCGCAGTTTCTCCTTCAGCGTGAGCTCTTCTTGATAAATCGCGACGACGCTCTTCTGTTAGCATTGGCACGTTGATGATCACCAACTCACCGTTATTCTGTGGATTCAATCCCAAATTGGCTTCAAGAATGCCCTTACAGATGTGCTCTAACATATTTTTTTCCCAAGCCTGAACAGTGATTGTTCTAGCGTCTGGAGTGCTAATATTAGCAACGTTTTTCAATGGAGTTGGAGTGCCGTAATAATCAACACGTACACTATCAAGCATCGATGGAGTGGCCTTGCTGGCGCGGATTTTTTGTAGTTCGAATTCAAGGTGATTAATCGCCTTGTCCATTCCTTCTGCAGCCTCATCAAGGGCCATCTTCACTTCGTCTGTCATTGTAGTTTAGATCTATTTGGTGGTTCGAAATTAAAAAAGAAAACTCAATCTAGGCATCTACAAGTGTGCCCACATTCTCCCCACTTACCAATTTATACAAATTGCCTTCCTTGTTCATATCAAAAACAATGATTGGCAGCTTATTCTCATTACATAACGTAAACGCGGTCATGTCCATCACCGAAAGATTCTTTTGGAATACTTCCTCAAATGTCAAGCGATCGAACTTCACTGCACTTGGATCCTTCTCTGGATCTGCAGTATAAATTCCATCTACACGCGTGCCTTTCAACACTACATCCGCCTCTGTTTCGATTGCACGAAGTGAAGCCGCTGTATCTGTTGTGAAAAAAGGATTACCAGTACCACTTCCAAAAATTACGACACGACCTTTCTCCAAGTGGCGAACGGCGCGACGTTTAATAAAAGGTTCTGCTATAGCTTTCATCTCGATTGCTGATTGCAAACGAGTAGGAACTTCAATACTTTCTAATGCTGATTGTAGGGCCATGCTATTGATCATCGTAGCAAGCATTCCCATATAGTCGCCCTGTGTGCGTTCCATTCCACCTTGCTCCGCTTGCACACCACGGAAGATATTTCCTCCACCAACCACAATCGCCACTTGCACTCCCTCTGCCCAAACACGCTTAACC
>CALRZB010000138.1:0-7374 GCA_943372555.1 Chryseobacterium gleum
AGGGAAATTTCTTTCCTCCAAAATCTCCAACATCTTGCTACCTACCAAGCCTGTGGCTCCCACTACTGCTACTTTCATTGTTTTGAACTTTACGCAAAGCTATCTAGAAAACAGCCTTCGGATTAACGGAATATTACCAAAAAATCGAACAGTTGGATTTTTTAACCGTTGAGTCGTATGTTTGAAGAGTAAATGAGAAATACCAAAACCCTTCTTTGCTTCATCGCTTGCCTGATTTCCTTAGTTGGAAATGCACAATTATCAGACAATTTTAGCGACGGCGATTTTACTTCCAATCCCACTTGGACTGGATCTACTTCCTTATTCACGGTTAATGCACTTGGAAACCTTCAATCCGCAGATGTTGTGCAGGGACAGGCCTATATAGCTACTTCGTTTGCCAGCGCATCGCTTTCAGATCGCGAATGGAATTTCTGGATAAAGCAAACCTTTGCAGGAAGCGACAACAACCAAAGCCGCGTATATCTCGCCGCAAATGGCGGTGTATTAAACTACACAGGCACCGGTTCTGCAGGCGTTCAAGGTTATTTCCTTAAGTTCGGAGAAGGCGGAAGTGCCGATGCAGTAAAGCTTTTCAGAGATGATGCCACAGGAACTCCAATTGAAATACTCAGCGGCACATCAGCAGCCATCGCAGCTTCATTCACAGCAAGAATTAAAATCACTCGCGACAATACTGGACAATGGACTCTATACGCCGATTATACTGGAGGCAGCAACTTTGTTCAAGAAGCTACAGAATCAGACAACACGTATTCTACTTCAACTAATTTTGGCTGGGTTTGCACCTACACAAGTTCAAACGCCGACAATTTTTATCTTGATGACATCTACTTCGGAAATATTATTGTCGACACCGAACCACCTGCAATAATAAACGTTACAGCCACTAGCGCATCCAACATTGATGTTCAATTTAGCGAAGCTGTAAGTGCTGCTACCGCAGAAATTACTTCCGCATATTCCATTCCTGGAACAACAGGTCTGCAGTCTGCAACCCTTGATGGAACAGACCCTTCATTAGTTCATCTCTCTTTTGGAAATGCTATTCCGTCAAACACATTGCTCACATTAACTGCAACTAACATTGATGATCTTTTTGGAAACGCATTGATTTCACAAAGCTTTGATTTCACCTATTTCGTTCCTGCTTCAGCAGGATATCGAGATGTTGTTTTTAATGAAATACTAGCAGATCCCTCGCCAGTTGTAGGATTGCCTGAAGTAGAATTTGTCGAATTATTCAATAACACTAGCGAAGCTTTCGATTTAGCAAACTGGGAATTCATCAATTCCACTACAGTAAAAATACTTCCTTCTTACATTCTTGCACCCAATGAATATGTGATTATCACTGATGCGAATAACACTTCATTCTTTACAAATTCAATTGGAATTGTTTCATTTTCCGCATTGACAAACGACGGCGACAGTCTTACTCTACTAGATAATAGCGGAACTCTTATTGACTATGTTTCATACAATTCAGATTGGTTTGATACCCCAGAAAAACTTGATGGTGGTTGGACATTGGAATTGGTAAATCCCAATCTCTATTGCCAAAGCAGCGCCAATTGGATGGAATCATCCAACCCTCTAGGAGGAACGCCAAATGCGCAAAATTCTGTCTACAATACAGCTCCTGACACACAAGCTCCCTCAGTTTCTTCCTTTGAAATTCTAGAAACCGGAATCATTATCATCTACTTTGATGAGGCCATGGACATCAATTCGCTCGCAAGTGCAGACATCTCCTTTGTGGGTGGCCCTTCTATTTCAAGCACCTCATGGTATGCCGGTAATCAAGCACTACTCATCAATACACTCGGATCATTCGAACCTGGAAATGAATTTCAACTTGTAATGTCTGGCCTAACAGATTGCACAGGAAACATTCTTCCAAGTGATGCAATAACATTTACTATTGGTTTTGAAGCGGAGCCTGGAGATATCATTATTACAGAAATAATGGCCGACCCAGACCCTTCGATTGGTGCGCCTGGGGCAGAATACATTGAATTGTATAACAAGAGTGATAAATTAATTGACCTCTCAACATTGCTTGTTAATTCAGGCACATTCACCGAACAAGTGCTCATGTCACCTGGAGAATATTTACTCGTTTCGGACATTAGCGATGCGGTATTTTTCTTTGCTATAAATAACAAAGCCCTCATGGAAGGCTTTCCTGGCTTGACAAATACAGGAGCGCTTATCACTTTAAAAAATGCAGCTAACCTCGTAATCGATGAAGTAAACTATGCCGACTCATGGTATGGTGATGCTACAAAAGATGAAGGTGGCTGGGCACTCGAGTTGATTAATCCACTCGACCCTTGCAGTACCTCAGACAACTGGACAGCATCCAACGCATCAACAGGAGGAACGCCAGCCGCACAAAACAGCGTTTACGACATCACACCGGATATCACAGCACCACACATCATTCAAGTCTTTTCTGGCCCACTTACTTTGGTGACGATTCTATTTGACGAACCTATTAGCGCTGATGTTCTAAGTTCAATTACATGGAATGTCAACGGCGAAGAACTTGTTCCGCTAAGTTCCAGTTTCACCGATGATTCGCGCACCGGAATCTACCTTGAATATGGAGCTGCTGTTCCTGGTACCGTTTACAACTTCACTCTAACTGGAGTAGAAGATTGTTGGGGTAATGCGGGTATCGCACTTGCCGGACAATTTGCCTCTCCGCAGGCAGCAGAAGTAGGTGATATTGTAATTAATGAAATACTATCTAATCCATTCTCGGATGGTAGCGATTTCATCGAACTTTATAACAGAAGTAATAAAGTTCTTTCACTTGCAGGTTGGGTTTTAGCGACTGAATCCGATGGAGCTACAACCACACCTGATTTAATCACAGAGTATCAGTTGGTATTATTCCCTGGTGACTATATTGTACTTACGGAAGACGCATCAACACTGCCTTCTCACTATCCATTTACCAAGATGAATAAAATCTGGATAATGGAAAACATGCCTACTTACAACAACTCAGAAGGCATAGTAGTATTGCTAAATAATCTCGCTGAAATTCAAGATCGCGTTGCCTATTCTGATGACATGCACTTCGCTATTCTAGAAGACTTAGACGGCGTTTCACTTGAAAGACTCGATCCTTTCAGACCATCAACTGATAATACTAATTGGCATTCTGCATCTGCTGCGCAAGGCTATGCAACACCCGGATATTTGAACTCGCAGGCTACAGGGGGAATAATTGCAGACGAACAAATTACTATCGAGCCATCCACATTTTCTCCTGATAATGATGGATATCAAGACGTAGTAACCATCCTCTACTCCGACGATACACCGGGCCTTACAGCGAATATTTTCATTTTCGACAGCAATGGTCGCCAAATAAAACATCTCACTAAAAATGAATTATTAGGCACCAACAATTCGATAAGTTGGAACGGAACAACAGAAGACAACACACTTGCACCTATTGGGATTTACATCATTTACTTCGAAGTATTTTCTACCGATGGTAATACGCAAAGCTTCAAAAAAACCTGCGTGTTAGGCCATAAACTAGACTAATGTATATCGTCAAAACACCTGAAATGCTTCAGCCTCTCGTGAATGATCTCCTTTGGAGCGTTCACACTTTTGAGAAAGAAGTTTTCATAACGTTTGACGATGGCCCTACCGATATTATAACCGATCAAGTGCTCGATATTCTTGCAGAATACGAAGCCAAGGCAACGTTTTTTTGTTTAGGAAAAAATGTCATCGCACACCCTGAAATCTACGAGCGATTGCAAACTGCTGGTCACACCACCGGCAATCACACCTTTGATCATCCCAATGGCAGAAAAACTAGTCATTTCAAGTATTTGAGAAGTGTCGCATTGGGCAGAAAAGAAATCAAATCCTCCTACTTCCGTCCACCATACGGACAGATTACCAGAGCGCAAGTCAGCGCTTTGAAGGGGAAATATAAGATTGTAATGTGGGATATTATCACAGGAGATTTTGATCAAAAAATTTCAGAAGATCAATGCGTAAAAAACGTGTTGAATAATGTGAAGCGCGGCAGCATCATTGTGTTTCATGATAGTGTGAAAGCCGCGCCGCGCATGATTCCTGCATTAAAAACGGTTTTGAAAGAATTGAAAGAACGAGGATACAAATTCTCAGCATTACCGACCGAATGAACATTCGGTCAAACTCAACTATATTTGTAAAATGTACGTACGTCCCAAAAAACACCTCGGTCAGCACTTTCTCAAGAATCCTGAGATTTGTGAGCGAATAGCTGCCGCACTAACTGGATTTGGCGGATATACGGACATTCTGGAGATCGGTCCCGGCACAGGCGCTTTGACCAGTTTTCTATTAAAACGCACAGAATTCAAAACCAAGGTTGCCGAAATCGACGGTGAGTCCATCACGTATTTGAATGCATATTACCCCGAGTTACGCGGCAATATCATCGACAAAGACTTTCTTGGTTTGGCATTGAATGAAATGTACTCAGAACAGTTTGCAGTAGTAGGTAATTTTCCTTACAACATTTCATCGCAGATATTATTCAAAGTTCTCGACTACAAAGAGCTTGTACCCGAGCTAGTGGGCATGTTTCAGAAAGAAGTAGCAGAGCGAGTAGCCGGTAAGCCCGGCAATAAAGATTATGGTATTCTATCCGTTTTGGTTCAAGCCTATTACGATGCCGAGTATTTGTTTACAGTAGACAGATTAGAATTCGATCCACCTCCAAAAGTCCAGAGTGGTGTCATTCGCATACAGCGTAAACCCGAACAACCATTCGGTTGTGATGAAAAGAAATTCAAGTTGGTAGTAAAAACTGCGTTCAATCAGCGTCGCAAGATGTTGCGTGGCTCAATAAAATCTCTGCTCCAACCCAATCAAGACATCACCGCTCCCGTTTTCAGTCAGCGTCCCGAGCAACTAAGCGTCCAAGAGTTCAAAGACTTGACGAACGTGATATTTCCGGAAAAGCATTCATAGTGTGACGGTGTGGCGGTGAGACAGTGAAATTCCGGATTCCTAATTCCTGATTCCTAATACTTACTACCTACTACTTATCACCAACTACCACACTATCAAACTAACAAACTACCACACCCGCAATTGACCATCGCCCGCTTCAACATCCGCGCTTATTTCATCCTGTTCAATGACTGCGATGAAATCCTTCTTTCTGACGAACTGATCGCTGGAAAGAATTACACGAAATTTCCAGGCGGAGGAGTAGAACTAGGTGAAGGCATAGAAGACGCCATTCGCCGAGAAGCGATAGAAGAACTTGGTCAAGAAGTGGAAATCGTGCAACACATCTATACCACAGGATTCTTTGTCCAAAGCGCTTTTCGTCCAAATGATCAAATCATCTCTATGTACTATCAAGTGCATCTAGTAGAAAAGCCAAGCTTCCGAACCACTACAATTAAATTTGACTTCGACACCAACAATCCTCAAACGGAATCTTTTAGATGGGCCAAATTGAGTGATATCCAACCCAACGAGCTTTCCTTCCCAGCAGACAAGTATCTTTTACAACAGCTGCAAAGCCACCAGGGTTTAATTTCGAATTTCTAATTCCGGATTCCTGATAATGGTTGTAAGCTGTAAGCTGCAAGCTATAGGCTTTTTTAAATATACCCTCTAAAATCTACCCTCTACCTTTTACCATATTACGCCCCTTCGGGGCTTGAAAAAACAATCGCACCCCCGTTGCTACCATAGAACGCCCCTCTGGGGCTTATGAGATTTCGGATTTCTGAAACTTACTACCTACTACCTCCCACTTACCACCAACTACCAAACTACCACACTATATTTGACAAATGATTTCGCGTTCGACAATTGATAAGATTTACCAAACCGCCATTATTGAGGAGGTCATTGGGGAATTTGTCAATTTGAAGAAATCAGGCTCCTCCTGGAAAGGGCTTTCCCCTTTTGCCAATGAAAAATCCCCCAGCTTCTTCGTAGTTCCCGCAAAAGGAATCTACAAAGACTTCTCCTCCGGGAAAGGCGGCAACGTGGTGGACTTTCTCATGGAGCACGAAAAACTCAACTATCCCGAAGCGCTTCGCTGGCTCGCCGCGAAATACAATATCGAGATCGAAGAGGACAAACAAACAGAAGAACAACAACTCGAGAAATCAGAACGCGAAAGTCTCTCCCTCGTTACCGAATGGGCGGCTAAGTGGTTTCAAGAACAACTCCATAATTCCGAAGAAGGACAAGCCATCGGTCTTTCCTACTTCCAAGAAAGAGGATTCCGTCCCGATATCATCAAACGCTTTCAACTTGGATACTGTCCTGATAAATGGGATGCCATGTCGAAAGCCGCGATTGAAGCGGGATACAATATTCAATATTTAGAAAAAACTGGCCTCAGCCGCGATCGCGAAGGAACTCCTTACGACTTCTTCCGCGGTCGTGTGATGTTCCCGATCCACAACATCAGTGGTAAGGTAATCGCCTTCGGCGGACGTACGCTCAAAAGCGATAAGTCTGTTGCCAAATATTTCAATAGCCCTGAAAGCGAACTCTACATAAAAAGTAACGTTCTCTTCGGACTGCATTTGGCGAAAAATGCGATTGTAAAAAATGATGTCTGCTATCTCGTTGAAGGTTATACCGACGTTGTTTCACTCAATCAAGCTGGAGTCGAAAACTCTGTAGCATCAAGCGGAACAAGCCTTACAGAAGGTCAAATTCGTTTGATCAAAAGATACACACACAACATCACCATCCTCTACGATGGAGATAGCGCCGGTATCAAAGCAAGTTTCCGTGGAATCGATATGATTCTGAAAGAAGGAATGAACGTTAAAGTTCTCCTCTTTCCAGATGGCGACGACCCGGATAGTTTCTCTAGAAAGCACAGCAGCGAAGAGATTCAAGCATTCATCGCATCAAACGCCAAGGACTTTATCACCTTCAAAACATCCCTCCTTCTCGAAGATGCAGGGAGTGATCCTGTAAAAAGAGCGGGACTGATTCGTGGTATCGTCGATAGCATCGCCCTTATACCCGATGCTATTACACGTGCTGTTTACATTCAAGAGTGCAGTCATCTGCTCAATATTCAAGAGGCTGTTCTGCTTTCTGAGCTGAACAAAACCCTCATCAAAAGCGCGAAAAAAGACAATCGCGAAGAACCACCTGTTCCACTACTGGATGATGTGCAACACACAGGTGTGCCTGACTCCGGGGAACAAATAGCTGAGTTCGATCTTCTTCATCAAGAACGAGACTTCGTTCGATTGCTGCTAACATTCGGTGAGCAAGCAATTGAAATCATTATTCATGATGAAGAAGGCAAAGAAGAACGAGTGCCTATAAGTGTTG